>PUMS01000321.1 GCA_003551485.1 Phycisphaeraceae bacterium
ACCCTGGCCATCGTGCGGCCCGCTCCAGCCGCGGTAGTGCCCGTAGTCGCCGCGGCAGATGCGCAGGGCATCTTCGTTGAGTTCGGCCACCTCTTCGGCGCGGAGGGCGCCTTCCACGATGAGGTAGCCCTGCTCGGCGAAGAAACGGGCGGCGGCATCGGTCATGAACCCCGGCCGCCCGCCCTGAATGCGCCCATCATCGTCGGCCCGGATGCCCCCCCCGGCCTTGACATCAACAGTCATATCGGTCTCCTTGATTCCTCTGTCGCTTCGGGGATACGGTCACGTCGCCCGGTGCAACGGCAGCGATACATCGGCCATTGCCACCGCCTTACCGCCATGCACCGCAGACATGGTAGGCGCTTTGAGTACCGCCGACATCCCCCGCCCCCGGCGGACCGTTGCGGGTCCGCAAGGATCGCCGAGACCCACGTGTCGGGTGGGGCGGCATCCGGAAAACCGGATACACCCTCATGGGCCGCCGGGGGCTTCGACACGGCCCGGCGCCTGCGGCGGGCGGAGCAGGTCGGGATCGGCGTAGCCGAAGGGGGCTTCGGTCACACTGCGAGCGCTCAGCGAGCCGTTTTCGATGCGCAGGGCGGTAAAGCCGCAGGAATGCCAGTGGTAGAGGTCGCCGTGGTGATCCAGCACGCGCTCCTGCAGCGGCCGGGGGAACATCGACAGGCCGCGGAAATAGTGGTGGCCGTTTCGCTCGAGGTGGTCGATGCCCAGCGTGGCGGCGACGGCCAGGTCCTGAAGCAGCGCCACCGGCCCGATGTTGCTCAGGTCCTCGCCGCTGAGCAGATACCGGCCGCCGGGGAAGGGGGGCGCCCCGGCCGCGCTGCCGACGCCGGCCGCTTCGCGGTTGAGCTGCGCGATCAGCGCGGCGTTGGCCACGCCCTTGAACACACCCTTGCAGTTCTTGTGGCTGGTACCGGCGTAGCCGCGGGCCAGGGCCCGCGGCAGGCTGTCCAGTTCGCCGTCGCTTTCATCGATGATGATCGGCGGCCGATCGGCCCAGGCGCTCAGCTCGGCCCCCGCTGCATCGCTCAGGGCCACCGCCCGGTGCAGCGGCTGCTCGACGAACAGCACCCGGTCGATCAGCCGCCGGGTGACCGGGTCCTCGCCCAGCCGGCTCCACAGCTCGCGAAAGCCCTCGACCTCGCGGTAGGTCTCGTTGCCATCGAGCGTGAAGCCCGGCCCCGTGATGGGCGAGGCCTCGATCACCGCCGCGATCCGGCGCAGCCGCAAGATGTCCTGCTCGATGTCGCCGCCGATCTTGAGCTTGAAAAGCCGCAGCCCGTAGGCGCGGATGCAACCTTGCAGCGACTGGGGCAGGCCATCATCGAGCCGGTCGGCCGGGGCGATCTCGGCCTCGGTCAACGGGTCGAGCAGCCCTACCGTGTGCCGCACGGTGAGGCGCGGCAGCGGCCGCGGCGGCAGCAGCGACTGCACCGAAGCATCCTGCAACGTCGGGTGGATCGCCCCCGGCCGCACGCCCAGGGCGCCGCTTCGCAGCGCCCGGGCGAAGGGGGTCTTCTCAGCGCGGCAGAAGGCATCGATCATCGCCCGCTCGACCAGCGACACCCCGAAGGCCCACAGCAGCGGCGGGTAATCCGCCCCGAGGCCGGCCGCCCAGGCCGCCTGCTCCTGGTAGATGCGCTGCCACAGGTCGAACACGTTCGCACCGGGGCCGATCGACTCGGCGATCGCGGCGGCGTTGCCGATCACCTGGCGCATCTGCGCAATCTCGCCGTCGATGGGGGCATCCGGGTCCTTGGTGAACCACTTGGGCGGCAGGTGGTCGGCGGCGGTGCCCCACTGCGAGCGTCCATCGACCTCGAGGCGCAGCCGCAGCAGCAGATGCGGCACCCGCGTGAGCGTGACGATGCCGTAGCGGAACGGCATGCGGGTGCTGACCTCGATGCTGTCGATGGCGGTTTCGCGGACCTGGATCGGCATGGCGGCGGCTCCGGCGGTGACCGCGCAGCCTACCACATCCGATCCGCCGCGCTTCGAGACGATGCGGGGGGAGGGTATGGCCCAACACGGGCTCAGAACGCCAGATGGTGCTGAATCAGGATCACGTGCTCCGTGCCGGCATGCGGCTGGTGGTTGAGGTGGTTGAGCTATGTCTTTGGGCTACGGCCGAGGCGGCGGCGGCTGGGGCTCCGAAAAGGGTCCAGGTACCTTTTTGGCCGCGGACTTGGGCGAGGGCGGATGCACGGTGGCCCGTCCGACCCCTGCCTCAACCGCGGCCCTCTACCGGCGCGAGAGGGGAGAAGAGCCAGCCGCGATCCTCATCCTCGTGGGTGCGGCGCAGCCGCATGGAACACTCCCGAACAGTGAGGGCGTAAGAACCGCCCCGCGGGACGTGTCATGCATCCGGGAGATATTGTGAGGGGCCGCCCCCGCTTGGCGATGACGGCCGACCGGGGTAGAATGCCCCGCCTGATTCAGAACCGTCGCCCCGGCGCCGGCCCCTGCGTGGGGGTCGCCATCGCCGGGGCCGCAAGCTCAAGACGGAGTCCGCAGACGATGGCAGAGTTCGGACGTTTCGGCAGCCCACGGGGCAAGTTCGCGGTCAAGTCCAGCAACGGCACGATGTACGTCGAGTACAAGAACACCGATGCCCTGCGCCGGCTGATGACGCCCAACGGCAAGATTCAGAGCCGCAAGAAGACCGGCCTCGATGCCCGCGAGCAGCGCATGGTCGCCCAGGCCATCCGCCGCGCACGCTACATGGGCCTGCTGCCTTACACCTCGGCGACCCTGTAAGAACGCTCATCCCGTTGCGACCACCGGACGCCCCCGCGGCCTGACCGATGCGGTGTCCGTTGCGCCTACAGCACGCCCTTGGTGCTGGGCACTTCCTCACCGGTGATGGCCACGGCCTGCCGCAACGCCCGGCCGAGGGCCTTGAAGATGGCCTCGGCGATGTGGTGGTTGTTGGCGCCGTGGGGCACCTCGACGTGGCAGTTGAAGCGACCGTGGTTGACCAGGGCGCGGAAGAACTCCTCGACGAGCTGCACGTCAAAGCGGCCGATCTTGCCCGCTTCCGGCCGGAAGCCGACGTTGAACACCAGCGCCGGCCGGCCCGACAGGTCCACGCTCACGCGTGCCAGGGCCTCATCCATCGGCACCGAGGCGAAGCCGTAGCGCTCGATGCCCTTCTTCTCACCCAGCGCCCTCTCCAGGGCCAGACCCAGCACGATGCCCACATCCTCGACGGTGTGGTGGTCATCCACGTGCAGGTCGCCCTCCGCGCTGACGGTCAGCCCCAGCCGGCCGTGGCGGGCCACGTGGTCGAGCATGTGGTCCAGAAAGCCCACGCCCGTGCCGATGGCGCCGCCGGCCTCGGGCCGGTCCAGGTCCAGCGTCAGGCCGATCTTGGTCTCGCGCGTGTGGCGGTCGATGGTGGCGGTGCGCGCGGTGGTCATGAGCCGCTCCTGAGGGTGTCGACGGCCTCGAGCAG
>PUMS01000273.1 GCA_003551485.1 Phycisphaeraceae bacterium
CACCCGGCCGCTCTCAGACCAGACCGAGCCCAGGTAGCGGCCGAGGCTGCGGCGGAAGACCACAGCGATCGACACCAGCGTCCCCACGTGGACCACCACGTTGAAGAACACCATCTGCGGATGGTCCGGGTCGTGAATCTCCCAGCCCAGCGCTGCAAGGGCGTGCTCGAGCAGCACCATATGGCTGGTCGAGCTGACAGGGAAGAACATGAAGATGCCCTGCACGATCCCAAGCAGGATGGCGACAAACAGCGTCATGGGGCAGCATCATAATGGCAAAGGCCCACCCCGCCGATGAGCCAGGCGCGGCGGGCGCAAAAAGACCATGCAGGGCAAACCCCATCCACAGGGCAGCCCAGGTAGCATCGGCCCGACCGACCCGCGGCTTGACAGCCCACCGGCCATGCGAGGCCAGTGTGCTTTCTCCACTCCTCCCTCTCCACTCAAGAGTTGCTCATGGGACTGCGCCGCACCCGCGAGGATGAGAATGGTGGCGCCCGGGGCCGGGGCATGGAGCGTGGCCGTCCCGGCCGCTGCGAATTCCGCAGCCCCGGATGCGGCCGATACGGCCGCGCTCCGTGCAGCCGGCTCCCCGATGCGATTTGCGGAGCAGAGGGGCCGGGGGCGTTATGATCGGGGGATGAAGCTCTACACCCGACGTGGCGATCAGGGCCAGACCGACCTCTTCGGCGGCCGACGTGTGAACAAGGCCGACCTTCGCGTCGAGGTCTACGGCACCGTCGACGAACTCAACTGCGCTGTGGGCCTCGCCGCGGCCGGCTGCCGGGATGAGGAACTTGGCGGGCTGATGGCCAGCATTCAGGCGATGCTGCTCGAGCTCGGGGCGGAACTGGCCAACCCGCCGCGCCAGGCGGCCGCCACACCGGGCGATGCCGATGCGCCCGGCCCCGGCGACGTGGATGCCCCGCCCCCTGCTGCCGGGCCCGGCCAGTCCACTCCCGCCGCCCCCGGTTGCCCTGCCGGTGCGCCGCCCGCGCCCGCCCGTGGCGATGGCGGACCGGCCGCGGCACGGGTGACGGCCCTCGAGCGGGCCATCGACAGTCTCTGCGAGCGATTGCCGCCTCTGCGCCACTTCATCCTGCCGGGCGGCAACGAATGCGCTGCGCGGCTGCACCTGGCGCGCGCCGTCTGCCGACGCGCTGAACGACTCGCGGTGGCCCTGACCCGCCGGGAGCCGGGCGGGGATGAGGCGGTGGTGTTTCTTAACCGCCTCAGCGACCTGCTGTTCGCCATGGCCCGCCGCGCCAACCACGCCGCGGGCATCGAGGATGTGCCCTGGACGCCGCCCGGGCGCGGGCATGGCGGTTCGCCCTGATTCGCCCGCGCTCCCTATAATCTCTTTCAATGAGCAGCATCCAGCTATACATCAACACCGGCTCGCAGGCGGGGCGCCGACTTTCCTTCGCCGCGGGGCCGGTACGGTTCGGACGCGGGGGAGACAACGATGTGGTCATCGACCACCCGGCCGTCTCGCGCCACCACGGTGAGTTGCGTCTTGAGGACGACCGCTGGGTGCTCCAGAACCTCAGCCGCAACACCACCTGGGCCGGCCGCCGCCCGGCGCGCAAGCGGCCGGTGGCGCTGCGCGAGGGCGATGCGGTGGCCGTGGGCGACGTCGAGCTGTTCCATGTTTCGCTTCAACCGGCCCGTCCTTCGGTGGAGGAGGAGGTTCCCGAGGAAGACCGAATCGAGGCCGAGGCCGACGCCGAGCAGACCCGCCTGGCGGCCCAGGCCAAGCGCCGCTCGCGGCTGATGATCGGTGTGGGGGCCTACCTGGCGGCCATGGTCGTGCTGTTTGTCATGCTCTCGCAGCTCGGGGGCGACAACGCCCGCAACGACCAGCAGCACGTCCATGAGCTGCGGCCACACGAGGTCGCCAGCATCTTGGCCCGCGACCTGACCGAAGACCAGTTCCAGCCCCCCAGCCCGAGTGAGGCCGAGGACCTGATCGAAGGCGCCATCGAGCGTTACCACAGCCGGCCGGTTCCCACCGACGGGGACCTTTACGAGGCCTACAGCGACCTCCGCCGCGCCATGGCCCTGCTTAACATCCGCAACATCAATGAGTTCGAAGAATCCAGACATCGGCTGGAGGCCCTGGAGATCCGCCACCACCTCACGCGCCGCATTCAGGAGATGTTCGAGCAGGCCAACGCCGCTTTCTACGGTCAGCGCGACTACGTGCTTGCCCGCGAGCGGTTCAATCGCATCATGCGCCTGATTCAGGACCCCGAGGACCCGCTCTA
This sequence comes from Phycisphaeraceae bacterium, assembly GCA_003551485.1. Classification (GTDB taxonomy): domain Bacteria; phylum Planctomycetota; class Phycisphaerae; order Phycisphaerales; family Phycisphaeraceae; genus B1Sed10-187. The sequence continues at coordinate 2,268 of PUMS01000273.1, forward strand.
CCGCAACGCACGCGACCACGTCGCCCGCGCCCGGGCGCTCGATGATGGTCGGCGGCGGTGAACCGGTCATCTCTGGACTTGCGGTGTATAATGTTGGTCAGTGGGATTGTGTGTGCTTGTGGCCGGCTATGGAAGCATCGGCCGGCGATGACACCGGCTCAATCCTCGCCCGTCGACGTGGAGACACCGAATGCGGAACGTCCCCCCCTCTTTGGCGGCTCTCATCCCCGCCCTCATTTTGAGTGCTCTCACCACCGCCGAACAAGCCAGGGCCGATGGCCCCAAACTCTTTTTCAGTACGCAGGACATTGCCGACATCCGCAGCCGGCTCGATCACGAGCCGTTCCAATCGATGCTCGACTGGATGCTCAGCCTCGACCCGGCCAGCGGCGACGTGCCCAGCAACCCCGACCGGAGCGAGCGCTACGGCTGGGCCTACAACGCCCACCACTACGCCACGCTGTACCTTCTGACTGGCGATGAGGCCCACGCCGCCGAGGCCCGTCAGTACGTGCTCAACCTCACCAGCGCATCGCAGTGGGCCGACAACAGCTACCGGTCGCTGGGCCGCTCGATGATGGTGCGCGGCGCGGCGATCGGCTACGACCTGACCCGCGGCTCGGATGTCTGGAGCGATGCCGAGCGGGCGCAGATATCCCTGGACTTCAAGGCCATGGGCGACAGTCTGCTGGCCAGCGGCGGCAGCGGCTGGCCCAGTGGCCCGGCCAACAACTGGCGGGCCGTGCGCTACAGCGGCGCCGGTCTGGCCTACCTGGCCACCGATGAGCCGATCAACCCGGCCCAGACCATCGACGTGGCCTACAACCAGGTGGTCAACTATCTGACCGCCAACCTCACCACCTCGACCGACTCGGCCGGCTGGAAGGCCGAGCCGATCAACTACAACACCTACCCCGCCGCGTTCTGGGGCACCTTCAACCAGGCCATGATGCGCTACGACCCGCAGCGCGACCTGACCCAGGAAGTCCACGGCGCGGCCTATGCCATGACCTCGGTCATGTTCGCCACCATCCCCATCGAACGGGGCAACGGGCTGGGCCTGGTGCCCGACTTCGCCAACGGCCATCCGCACTATCGCTCCGAGGGCACCGCGGGCCTGAGCTTTGCCAACATCCCCGTTGAACACCTGCCCGCCGCGCGGTGGCACTACGACCGCTTCTTCGGCAGCAGCGGCGATCAGAG
>PUMS01000249.1 GCA_003551485.1 Phycisphaeraceae bacterium
CGGGCTGAACGGGCTGCCGCGTCCCCGGAGGCAACTCCATCGGCCCGGGAACGGGCCGGCTCCTGTGAGCAGGGGGCGGGGGGCATCAGCCGCGGTGCCGGGGTGGGGGCAGTTGCTTGATGGGCGTGGCCACGTTCCGCTCGAAGCTGTCGAAGCCCCATTCACCGGCCTCGGGGTTCTCGTACTCGGGGAAGTTGTCGCGGATCCAGTTCTCGGCCTCGGTGATGCGCCGGCTGGTCATGGGGTGGGTCGAGAGCAGTTCCGGCGGCCGCGGGCCCTGGCTCATCCGGTCGAGGATGCCCAGCAGTTCGAGCATCCCCACCGGGTGGTAGCCGGCGCGGGTCATGTAGACCAGGCCCAACTCATCGGCCTGAAGCTCATCGTCGCGGCTGAACTTGAGCAGGAACAGCGCCCCGCCCTGCCTCGCGCCGATGCCGAGTATCTTCAACGCCTCGCTCTCCTGCCGTTCGCTGAGCCCCTCGAAGATGCCGGCTATCAGTTCCAGGCCCAGGGCCTTGCTGAGCTGCTGGCCCGAATGCCTGGCGGTAATGTGGCCGGCTTCGTGCCCGAGCACCGCGGCGAGCTGGGCATCGTTCTCCATCCGTTCGAGCAACCCCCGGGTGATGAACACCTTGCCGCCGGGGATGGCAAAGGCATTGGGCACCGATGAGTCCAGGGCATGGAACTCCCACTCCCATTCGATCGGCGCCGGGTCCTGCATCGTCGCCGCGGTCACCCGTCGGCCGATCTCGGTCACGTGGTTCTGCAGCCGCTGGGAGGGGATCGGCCCGCCATAGCCGGCGATGAAGTCCGGTGTGGCCTGACGGCCCAGGGCACGTTCATCGCCCGGTGAAAGAAGGATGAAGGTCCGCTCACCGGTGGCGGGCACGGTGCCGCAGCCGGTCAGGGCCATCACGAAGCACATCGCCCACATCAGCACCCATGGCCGACGAACGCAGTTGGCTTTCATGGCATCACCTCATTTCGATTTCTTCACCCGACATTCAACGCGACAAACCCCTCGCCGACCCCCGGACCTCCCGAACGCGGCGATCGAAACATCATAGCCGCAGTCCTGCCCAAAGGCGGACAAGGCCCCCGCGCGGCGGACCCGCTTGCTCCCCTCTGCTCTGTAAATCCGGCCCCCTCTCCCTCCGGGAGAGGGCTGGGGTGAGGGAGGGTCCGAATGGGCCTCGTGCATCTGCCCTCACCCCGTGGGCAGGCTCTCGGCCACCAGGTGGGGGTCGTCGGTGCGCTGTTGGATCGCGCGAATCCGCGCCAGGTAGTCATCAACCTGCTCGCCGCGACCCTCACCCTCGGCCAGGAGGTTGCTCCGCTCCTGCGGATCGGCATCGAGGTCGTAGAGCTCGTGCTCGCCCAGGATGGGACTGAAGCTGAATCGCTTGTTGTCCGCGGTGAACAGCGTGCGGATCGGCTCTTCGCGGGCATCGACCACGCGCTGGGCACTGCCGGCCAGCTCGAGCATCCACTCGGGCAGGTCAGCGCCGGCCTCGGCCTCGCCGGGGCGCTGCCGCCGGGGTGGGCCGTTCCACTGCACCAGCACATCCTCCTCCAGTTGCAGGTTCTGGGCTCCATCCAGCCGCCCCGCCAGGCTGCGGCCGTGCAATCCCGCGGGCACCGGCGCGCCCATCAGCTCCAGCAGCGTCGGCACCAGGTCGACCAGGCCGAACGGCCCATCCACCCGGCAACCGCGCTGCTGCCCGGGCAGCTTCAGCACGCACGGCACCCGCACCGACTCCTGGTACATCACCCCCTTGCCCAGCAGCCGGTGCGAGCCCATCATCTCGCCGTGGTCGCTGGTGAAGACCACGATCGTGTTGTCGGCGATGCCCGCCTGCTCGATGGCCCCGAGGATGCGCCCGAGCTGGTCGTCCACCAGCGTACACAGGCCGCGGTAGGCCGCGGTCATCTGCCGCCAGCCGGCCTCGGTGGCCAGGTCGTACCACTCGAAGCCGTCGCGGCGGAACCGCTCGGCCTGCAGCCGCGCCTTCAGCGGTGCCGATGGACCGGGGAAGTGGCCGAAGTTGGCCGGCATGTTCAGCGTGTCGGGGTCGTACTCGCCGCTGCGCGGCCCGAAGAAGGGCATGTGCGGCTCGAGGAAGTTGATGTAAAGGGCGAAGGGCCGATCGGCATGCTCGCGGATGAAGCGCCCGGCATGTTCGGCCAGGAACCGCGGCTTGGTGTAACGCTCGGGCAGCACCGCAGCGCGGTCGCGGATGAAGCGGTTGCCGCGCTGGGGCAGAAAGCCGTGGCCGCAAAGCCAGTGGTGGTAGTCCGAGCGCGCCTCGCGGTCGCGGCCGGGGCTGTAGAAGGCATCGTAGCCATCCTCGATGCTCAACCAGTGGTCGAAGCCGTGCTGGGCGAATATCTCATCGCCCAGGTGCCACTTGCCCATGTACGCGGTGCTGTAACGGTCGCGCAGGGCCGGCGGCAGCAGTTCGGGCAGGCAGGGCACATCCTCGCGCAGGGCGAGGTTGTTGGAAACGGCACCGGTGGCGTGCGGATACAGCCCCGTCATGATCGTGGCCCGGCTGGGCGTACACACCGGCTGAGTACACAGGGCATTGGTGAAGTGGCAGCCTTCTTCCGCCAGCCGGTTCAGGTGCGGCATCCGCACGTCCGGGCTGTGGATGGTGTCGGCGCGCTGCTCATCGGTGAAGATGAACACGAGATTGGGTGGCGTCATGCGGTGGCTCCTCGAACAGTGCCCCCGCCGCACTGCGGGCGGGCACAAGGAATGTTGGAGCCGAGTATGGCCGCTGCTGCAACGGGAAGCAAACCGGCGGCTTTGAAGCCATGGCGGCGCCGGGCGAGCCCGGGGCGCCGGCTCACTGCTGGTGCAACACCATTTCAGCGAACCGTGCAATGAACGATCGGGCATCGTGCGATCCTGCCCGTCTTACCGCGGCGGCGGTGAGGGCGGCGAGATGAGACGGGACGAGGGCATGGGCGACGGCCGCGGCCAGCGCCTCGGGCGTGGGCGACGGCGGGAGGATCAGCCCGGGGGCGATGCCGTCCACGCCGGCGGTGAGGTGGTCGGCGGCGGCGCTGGTTTGCGTGGCAATCACCGGCCTGCCGGAGCTGAGCGATTCGAGCACCCGGCGGCCGGAGGGGTCGAAGCGGGCGGGACAGAGCGTGAGGTCGGCGGCGAGAAACAGCTCGTGATGGCGCCGGGTGTGGCCCATGAGGCGAAGGCGGTCGCGAACATGATGCTCTGCCGCCAGCCGCTGTTCGCGGTAGCCGATCTCCCCGGCCAGCAGCACCACCGCCCGGTGCGGCCACGAGGCCGTCGCAGCCGCTTCGATCACCAGATCCACGCCATCCAGCAACGGGTCATCGCTGAGCATCAGCAACAGGGCCTGGTCGTCGGTCACGGCCAGTGCGCATCGCAGCTCACGGCGGCAGCTCTCGATCGAGCCGCCCCCGGAAGCGGGAGCACTCCCC
>PUMS01000427.1 GCA_003551485.1 Phycisphaeraceae bacterium
ACCCAATTTATTCAAAGGCCTTATCACAACAGGCTTATCCCTGAGCATTTCCGGCTCAGGCACGGGCAAGGAAATCTTTTGCCACTGATCTTCTATCAGAGGAATACGTTTGGTCACTTCACCATATGCGTTGGAAGAAGGGAAGATTACAGTGGCAAACAGGCCGGTTGTGGTTTGCCTGTTGTCAATGGATAGAAGGCTGCGGTCAGTTGTCCCGGATGGACTGTAAGCCGGTTGGGATGAATCTGTAGAGCGATCCAGTTGGGCTGCAGCCTGGAGAAGAGAATCAATTAAGTCATAATCAGAAGAGCCAAGAGTTTTTATCCGCCCCGGTTGAATGCCCTGCGGGCTAGTCTCTTCGAGCCTATTCAACAGGGCAGGCTGATTTTCGCTGATCTGCGCTGATGAAGAGTATTGGATTCTCAGGATCTGGTCGTAGAGTCTGGCGTATGGCCTGTATGCTTCCCTGTCTGCTTCAGGAAGATCAGAGACGTGGTGGTGCTTTTGGCTTGGGGTTACAAAGTCCAGTAAATCAGAAGTCAGAGCCCCCCAGTGAAACCCCTGCGGGAACTCCTTCGGAGTTGTTTCACGAAGCAAGCGGCGGTCAGTAGTCAGTGAAGAATCAAGGATTGGACTTAAGGTTGAAACGGGATCGGCCAGGAGCTGGTCAAAGGTTATTATGTTGTTGTTGGTTATTTGATAATTGGTTGATTGGGAAGAGAGTTGGTGCAAAACAGCGCGGGTGTGGGCCAGCCAGAGGATATGGCCTCTTTGCAGGTCCAGGTTATGGTTGGCACCCAGGGACAGGGCTGTTTCCCACGGATGTCTGAGCATAAGGATCACCTCGGGTCTTATGGAAAATTCTTTCAATGCCTGCAGCCATAAATCAAGGGTCAGGGCATTGTTGATTATTAGATGGCAGGGGTATTCGATTTCAGCTCTTGCTTGGTCATCCTGTTTATCCAAAAAACTCCCTGACTGCAAGAGGCTGTTGATTCTTGTTCTGGCTTTTTCTGCGGCATCGGTCTGCTGCCAGTTTCCGGTCAGAGCCGGGGCATACCAGGACAGGCCCAGGTCCTGGAGGAGGAGGTTGTTGACGGTATTGGCGTCTGCTGTGCTTTCGTGAGTGAGAGGTCTGATGCCCAATATGTTTAGGCACTGGGAGATGAGGTTGAGGCCGGATCTGGGTGTTGCGGTGATCAGGTATATATGCATGAAAGCTTAATGGTTATCTGTTATTGGTGACCTGCTAAAGGCAGCAGAGGTTTGGGTCCACCCCGGTGAAACCCCTGCGGGACCCAGCACTCACTTTTACATTTGATTGCTTTTATGAACCCGCAAGTGAGTGCTGGGTGTTTCACCAAGTTAAACTTTGCTTCGCAATCAGGCTGCGCCCGGTTTAACCCGGCAAGCGGGGCAGGCGAATCTGCACGAATCTTCACTAATCTTTCTCAGTATTCTTCTTCTGAGCAAGTGGATTCAGAACATTTATCTCGCAGGCTTCGGCAATACGGCACAATCTTGCATCTGAGCATAAAAAATATAAATCTGGATGACTTACTACTAAACATCCACCTAACTGCAGAGCATCCAACGACCTTAATCCATGATATTTTCCAAATTTCTTCATTAACTGCTCAGCCTCAAACATAACAGCAGGTCCTAAAAATTCTTGATTGAATTCTTGAAACTGCTCCTCTATTGCATTGATAACCTCATGCAGCTAATCTTCAACAATCTCTTTATCACGAAATCGGCGAAATATACAGCTCAACAACTCTATTCTGGATAAATCCAGCACCCATATTTCGTTATTGTTATCGCTAACCAGGCTTTCGACAAAAGTCGTACCCTCTTCCTCCATGAACAGCTTTGCAAGGGCAGAAGTATCGAAAAAACAGATCACAGCCTGTCCTCGCGGGATTTGATAATCTCCTCGGAAAGTGGACCTCGGGTTTTAGACAATATTTGTCTGACCTTCAGATAAGAAGCCTTGCGCTCACATTGTTTCTGAACAGCTTCATTTTTTTTTAGGAGATGAATATGGTTGTAGATCAATGCCAGGGATCTGGGAGAGAGTTGACGAATTTCCTTGATTGTTTCTTCGGTTAAGGACATATGATGTACCTCCTTTTAAGGCATTGAGATAAAGCAGTATGTTATCTGGCATTTTATCCTGATAACTAGTTTCCATCCGGAAATTCTTTATTTCCGGATGTTGAAACTGATGGTTTTCTTTCCGGAAACGAGGAGTTTTTTCTTTTGGCAAGAAAATCAATCAACTATGAGGAGGCGTATCTTAATACGGTGATGAATAATTGTGCAGATTGACGCAGCCAAAAGAGAAAAGAACCGTTTCCGGATGAAAACTAACTATTAACAGATAACTGGCATCTGATGCCAGCTTGTCATAGGCCTTAATATACATGTTCCTTTCAGTCAAATAATCTGTTGAAAGCAGAAGAATTTTGAGTCCACCCCGGTGAAACCCCTGCGGGACCCAGTACTCACTTTTACATTTGATTGCTTTTATGGACCCGAAAGTGAGTGCTGGGTGTATCACGGGGCAGGCCCCGGTTGAATGCCCTGCGGGCTGGACTCTTCGAGTCTATTCAATCACGCCAGAGGCGTGACAGGTCTTAGGCAGAAAAGGCTTGACCCGCTTTGTGAGAAAAGGGGACTGGGGTGCCTGTCCCCTGCTTTCCAATGAATGACTACGAATAATTATATACTGGAGCTTCAATAACTCGATCAGGCTGTTTTCCTTCTTTAATCAGATAATGAATATGCTCAACCGTTTCTGGGGCAAAGAACTCTTCGCCTGTCTCTTGACAAACGCGTGCTGGAACCTTTCCTATTACATAAAGTTTGTCCCTGTATACAATAGTATCTGTAACAGTAGTATCAATCATTGTTTCTTGCACGATATTCCCTCCCCATCTGTCTATCTTAACCTAACCCTATTGTCTTTCCAAACAATAGGAGCAGGTTCATAAATTGTTATTATCTTTAACAGTGTCCGAGCTGGATAACTTGTCAAAATGTGCAAAGGTCTTTCTTGCTTGGTAAAACCTAATATCAAGCAACTTGGCCCATACTTATCCTCAGGATAATCTTCTATAATCTCGCAGTTAGATCACAGCCTCTTCAACTTCGACCACATTGACATTCCGAAGAATACTTTGATCCATGGCATGCCTGGAAAACTCAAATTGACGTTGGCTTACTTTTTCTTGAATTTCAGCTAAAATATCCATTTCTATTCAAATCGGCGCTTAATGTAAAAATCTTGTCGTATCTAACCCAGCTGGTTATGGGCAGGTTTCCGTTTTCTATTGATTTTTTGTCTATGCATACGGCCAGATGTTCGGTTTGCACGGAAGTAACAGGCAGGCCGATGAAGTCGCCTCTTTGATCCGGGTTTGTGAGAACAAGAACAGGCCGTCTTTTCCGGGTTGACAGG
>PUMS01000309.1 GCA_003551485.1 Phycisphaeraceae bacterium
AGGCCCCTGATCGTCGCGAATCCAATCCGCTTGAGCCACCTCTTTCTTTCCGGGTCGGGGGCCGGACCTTCCGGGGGTTTCCGGGGGCGGGGGGGTCAGGTGGACTGGGCGGCGAGGATTTTGATGGCCTCGCGGCAGAAGTCGGGCAGGTCGTCGGGGCGGCGGCTGCTGACGTGGTTGCGGTCGACCACCACCGGCCGGTCCTCCCACAGCGCCCCGGCGTTGGTCAGGTCGTCGCGGATGGCCGGTGTGCTGGTGTATCGCACGCCCTTGACGATGCAGGCCGAGATGTCGATCCACGGCCCGTGGCAGATCGAGGCCACCAGCCTGCCCGCGGCGTCGATCTGGCGCACCAGCTTCTTGACCGATTCCTCCCGCCGCAGCCGGTCGGGCATCCACCCGCCGGGGATGACCACCCCGTCGAAGTCGGCTGCGCTGAGCTCATCGACCCGCCGCTGCGACTTCTCGGGATAGCCGTGCTTGCCGCGGTAGACCGCTCCGGCCTCGAGCCCGGCGATGACCACCTGCGCGCCGGCCTCGATGAGCCGGTACTTGGGGTACTGAAGCTCCATGTCCTCGTAGTCGTTACCGACGAAGATCAGGACTTTGCGGCCGTAGAGTTCGCTCATGGGTGTCACTCCTGGGATGTGAGGCTTGCTGTGAGGTCCATTCTACACCGGTGACTGTTCACGATCCGCCGGGTCCGAGTGGCTGCTTGTCAGCCAGTGCTATTGGTGCAGGTGGGGGACACTGGTGGACAAGCCACCAGTGGCACCGGGCGTTGCACGCACACCGCCGTGAGCAAAGGGGGGCGGGAGCGTGAATGGTGGGTTTAGCGCGGAGCGATGTCGAAGCCGTCGCTCGGAAGACCTCGCTATACCCACCCTACAGCGCACACCTGCGCTCTTCCGGGGGCGGGGGCGGTCAGGGCTCGCCGATCTGTACATCGACGGTGTGGCGCTGGCCATCGCCCGCGGGGGGGATGGTATCGCCGCTGATGGGTCGGCCATCGAGCGTGATCGAGCGCACGTCGCGGCTGTAGCCGTCGGGGCGTTGGATGGTGATGTGGTATTCATCGCCGCGGAAGGGGCGGGTGATGGCGGCGTGCTTCCAGCCGTCGGGCAGGTGCGGGTCGATGCGAAGTCCCGCGTACTCCGCGCGGGCGCCGAGAATCCACTCCATGGCCGTAAGGTAAATCCACGCTGCCGAGCCGGTGCGCCAGCCGGAGAGGTAGAGGTTGCGCTGCATCCGGCGCTCGACCACCGGGCCGATGTACATGTTGGGGATGACGAACGGCTCGGTGTCGGCGTTGGGCTTGTTGTCGGTGTCGGGCAGGATGGTGCGGATGGCCTGCCAGGCGGCCTCACCCTGCCCGGCCATGGCCAAAGCGGCCGCGTAGAAGCAGTTGCCGTGGGTGTAGACGCTGCCGTTTTCGTAGAAGCCCGGCGTCATGGCCGACATCTGCCCGATGCGCGGCTTGAGAAAAGTCGACTGCGGGTAGCTGAGCACCATGCCGTAGCCGGTGTCCAAGTGCTCGCGCACCGAGGCCAGGGCCCTTTCGGCCCGCTGCGGGTCGGCGATGCCGCTGATGATCGACCAGCTCTGGGGATTGAGGAAGATGCGCAGCTCGCCGCGGTCGCTCTCGGGCCCGTGGGCCGAGCCGACGGCCAGGCCCTCATCATCGAAGGCCCGGATGTACCACCCGCCATCCCAGGTGTGGCGGTTGACCGCATCGCTCAGTTCCATGGCGCCGTCGATCATCTCCTGCTGGAGCTGGTTGAGCATGGCCAGGCTCCAGCCGCGCGGCGGGCTCTTGCGTGTCAGTAGCTCACCGACCAGTTCGGCCAGCAGGTCGCAGCCCCACTTGACCTGCATCGAGAGCATCACGCTCACCCCCTCACCGCGCTGGCCTACCCCGTTCATCGTGTCGCACCAGTCGCCGTAGTGGATGCGCGACAGGCCGTGCCGGCCGCGGTCGCCCAGCAGGTAGCGCTGGGCCAGCACCACGTGGTCGAAGGCACTGGCCGCCTGGCTCGAAGGCTTGTAGGGGTCGTGGGCGTTGAGAAACGGCACATCCTCATCGAGAAAGGCGAAGTCGGCCGTCTCCTTGAGGTACATCGACAGCGCCATCACCATCCAGCTCGGACTGTCGGCGTAGTGCTGGAGGTCGAGCTCGGCATTGGGCAGGCGCCAGGCGCGGATGCAGCGGCCGGAGGGAAACTGCTTGCTGAAGACCTCGGCCAGGATGGCACGGGCCCGCGGCGGGTCGGTGATGCGGTGGGCGAAGCTGTCCTGGAGCATGTCACGGTAGCCGCGGCCGATCACCCGGCCCCACCTGCCCACGAAGCGGAGCTGGTGCTTGAGCCACACGTTCATCCAGCGGTCGAACCGGGCATCGGGCGTGGCCACATGGTGGCGCTGAACCATGGCCGCAGCGCGCTGATGGACGTCCTCGAGCACCCGGCCGGGCGCGCCGCGGGTGAGGTGGCGGTCGATGAGGCGGTGGCCGGCCTCGGCGCTGTCGATGACGCCCAGCAGGTGATGCATCGTCACCCGCTCGCCGGGCGCGAGGGTCAGGTCGTGGCGCAGCGAAGCGCCCAGCCACTCGGTGCCGGCCTCGGGGTTGTGTACATCGCCGCGCTCCACGGCGATGGGGTTGCGGTGGTCGCGGTAGTGGCCGATGAACTCATCGCGGCTGACCGTCGCCGCGGCCACCTCGTGATCGGCGGCAAGAACGGCCTTGAAATAAGGCGGGAACTTGACGCAACTGTTGATGCCGAACACCGCGCGGCGATCGGCATCGTAGTACCCGCCGAGCACGGCGATGAAGTCCATCAGCGTGCTGCCGCCGGTCAGGTGCATCTCGACGTAGGGAAAGACGCTGATGCGGCGGGTGCGGCCGTCGGCGTTGTGCAGCTCGAGGCGCCACAGCTCGCAGGGGGCGTGCTCATCGTTGTCATCGGGCGGGGGCACCCACAGGGTCCAGGCGGCCTCGATGCCGGACTGCCGCGTCTCGATGACCTGATAGCCCAGGCCGATGCGGCACCGCCAGGCCTCCAGCGGCTCGTGACCGGGCGCGCCGCTCAGGCCCCAGAATTGGCCGGATTCATTGTCGCGCAGGTAGATGTAGCGCGGGCCGCCGCCGCCATCGCGGTCCTCGGTGACGTTGGCACGCAGGCCCTCGCCCAGCGGCTGCCAGAAGCTGGCCCCGGTGCCGTGCTGGGTGAGGTTGGCCAGGTACTGGCCGTTGAACAGGTAGTTGTGCCAGGGTCTTGGCGTGTGCGGGTCGGTGATGATGTACTCGCAGGCATCGTCGTGGAACTGGCCGAAGCTCATGTTGCCTCCATCGCGGACGTGGTGGGATCGGTCGGGTTGAGGACCTGAAAGGCGAGCAGGGTCTGGTCATCGTCAGGGCGTTGGCCGGCCTCGAAGCGGCGAAGGTGATCGCGGACGTTGGCG
>PUMS01000239.1 GCA_003551485.1 Phycisphaeraceae bacterium
CACCTTCAGGGCGTCGAGGCGGTGGCGCTGGGCAGCAGTGAGATCGAAGCGATCCGGCGGTTCGTCGAGGGCGGCGGCACGGTGCTGGTCGAGACGGTGGGGGGCCGGGGCGATTTCGCCCGCGACGTCGAGCGTCAGTTGCGCGGCGTGTTCGACACCCGCCGGGCGCTGCCGGTGGGGGCCGAAGATGCGGTTCTTTCCGGTGAGCAGATCGGCGGCTACGATGTGGGCCGGGTCAGCTTCCGCCGCTACACCACCTTCCGGCTGGGTTTTTCGCCCGAGCCCCGCCTGCGGGCGATGTATGCCGACGGCGGGCAGCGCCCGGGTGTGATCTTCAGCGAAGAGGACCTGTCGCTGGGCGCCCTGGGCGTTCGGCGCTGGGGCATCATCGGCTATGCCGCCGAGGATGCCCGCCGCCTCCTGACCAACATCGCCCTGACGGCGCGGCGGTGAACGGCCGGCTGCCTGACCTGCGCCTCAGGCGGGATAGTCGGGCTTCTGCTGCCAGTCCAGTTCGTAGGTGCCGGGGATGCCGTGGTAGGTGCGGGGGAAGGCGTAGTCCTTGCGCAGCGGGTGGCCGACCCAGTCCTCGGGCAGCAGGATGCGTCGCGGGTCGGGGTGGTTTTCGAAGGTGATGCCCAGCAGGTCCCATGCCTCGCGCTCGTGCCAGTCGGCCGCGGGCCACAGGTCGGCCACGGAGGGGATTCTCGGGCCATCGCGATCCACGTACACCTTCACCGCGAACCAGTGTCCGTGGCGGCTGGAGCGGAGCTCGTAGACCGCGCAGAGCTGGTTGTCGGCCACGTAGTCGATGCCGGTGATGCATGCCAGCCAGTCCATGGCCAGCGCCTCATCGCCGTGGAGGAATTCAGCCACCATTCGCCAGTGCGTGGCTGAGACATGCACCCGCGGATGCGGATCATCGGGCAGGCTGGCGGGCAACTGGTCGGGAAAACGTTCGGCGAGTCGCTGGGCGATCTGTCTGGGTTTCATGGCAGTGTCTCATGAGGCGGCGCCGCACCCACGAGGGTGAAAACCGCGGGCGGCTCATACTCCCCTCTCCCACCTCGAGAGGGGCCGGGGGTAAGGGCGGGTTCGAACCGGCCCTTTCCACCTCCCCTCACCCCAGCCCTCTCCCGGAGTGAGAGGGAGTGTTCTTTCAGGACAGCTCCCACGCACCGGTCCTCGCGGCACCATCCCCGACATGGTAGCGGGCGATGGGGGGCCTCGGGGGGCCCGCCGCCTTTGCATCGCCGCTTCGGCCGTCCCGTGGCGGGCACCTGTCTGGGGCCCGGCGGGAGCAAAGGGGGGCGACGATCAACAGAAGATAAACAGGCATCTTTATAAGGCAACTGCCTTCCAGGTCGCCCCTCACCCAAGGTGGCCGAAGGGGCACATTGGCTATAAATACATGTAGTGAATGTCGTTATATGTTATGAGCCGGACGGGCTCCCGGCGCCGACGCCGGATGGGGCAACCGGAGCGATCGCCGCAAAGTGGCGAGAATGCCCCGCACTGGCTACATTACCCTGCTGTCGCGGCCTCCGGGGCCACACGTGGCCGCGCGATGTTTTGTTTCTGGACCCACAGGTTTACCCGTTTTCAGGAAAGAAGGGCTGATCCATGCAAGCCAAATACGAACAGGGCAGATACCTTTTCACCAGCGAATCCGTCTCCATGGGCCATCCGGACAAGGTCTCCGACCAGGTCTCCGACGCCGTGCTCGACAGCCTTCTGGCCAAGGACCCCAAGGCACGCGTGGCCTGCGAGACGCTGTGCACCACCGGACTCGTGCTCGTCGCCGGCGAGGTGACCGTGAACAACTCCGACGCCATCCTCGCCATGGATGGCATCGAGGACACCGTCCGGCAGACGCTCCGCAACATCGGTTACACCGACCCGGCGATGAAGTTCGACGCCGAGAGTTGTGCCGTGCTGCGGACCATCCACGGCCAGTCGCCCGACATCAGCCGCGGCGTGGATGAGAAGGAAGGCGAAGCCGGCGCCGGCGACCAGGGCCTGATGTTCGGCTTCGCCTGCCGCGAAACCCCGGACCTGATGCCCCTGCCGATCCACCTTGCCCACCGCCTCATGGAACGCCATGCCGCCGTGCGCGAGCAGGGCCTGATCCGCGGCCTGCGCCCCGATGCCAAGAGCCAGGTCACCATCGAGTACGACGGCGGCAGGCCCATCCGCGTCCACACCGTGGTCATCTCCACCCAGCACACCCCCGAGTGGAACGGCGACACGAAGCAGGCCGAACTCAAGCAGGAGGTGATCAAGCACATCATCGAGCCGGAGATGCCCGATGGCCTGTACGACCCGGCCAACGTGATCATCCACGTCAACCCCACGGGGCAGTTCGAGGTCGGCGGCCCCCACGGTGACACCGGTCTGACCGGCCGCAAGATCATCGTCGACACCTACGGCGGGCGCGGCCGCCACGGCGGAGGGGCCTTCTCGGGCAAGGACCCGACCAAGGTCGACCGCTCGGCGACCTACATGGCCCGCCACATCGCCAAGAACATCGTCGCGGCGGAACTGGCCGAGGTCTGCGAGGTGCAGTTGGCATACGCCATCGGCGTGGCTGAGCCCATCAGCGTGCTGGTCGATACCCAGGGCACCGGCGTGGTCGATGAAGATGCCCTCTCCAGGGCCATCCGCGAGACCTTCCCCCTCACTCCCAGCGGGATCATCGACTACCTTCAGCTTCGCCGGCCCATCTACACCGAGACGGCGCGCCACGGCCACTTCGGCCGCAAGCCCACCGCCGATGGCAAGTTCACCTGGGAAAAGACCGACAAGGCCGAGGCGCTGAAGAAGGCCCTCGGCGGCGTGGCCGGCAGCGCTGCGGCCCGCTGAGGCCCCTACCCGACCCCACCACCTGGCCGTGACGGCCGCCACGGGTAAGCGACCACCCGCCCGTGGCGGCCACGGCGGCCGAAGGCCGCCCATCGGAAATGCACACCAATAGAGGCATCCCGGTATCGCCTGGTGTGGCCATCGGCCGCGCCGTCGTGGTCGACGCCGAGGACCGGCCGGTCCCGAGGCGCGTGGTCGCCGCATCGCAGGTCGAGGCCGAGATCGAGCGCCTCGAGGAGGCGCTCGCCGCCAGCATCGCCGATCTGAAAAAGCTCCAGGCCGAGACCGAGTCGCGCATCGGCAGCGAGCTGGCCCGCATCTTCACCTTCCACCTGGGCATGCTCGGTGACAGGCATCTGACCGACCAGTTCCGCAAGATGATCCGCGAGCAGCGGGTCACCGCCGAGCACGCGGTGTTCGTCACCATGCGGTCCGAAGCGCGCAAGCTGCGCCAGGTCGAGGGCCGCCTCTTTCGCGAGCGGGTCAAGGATGTGTGGGACCTGGAGCGGCGGATCCTCGGCCACCTCATCGGCCGCGCCACCGAGGCCCTGGCCGACCTGCCTCACGAAGCCATCGTCATCGCCTACGACCTCAC
>PUMS01000464.1 GCA_003551485.1 Phycisphaeraceae bacterium
CGGGCGCAGTGAGCCGCCGGCCTGACCGTCTTGCCGCCCCGCGGCGCGGCAGTTCGCTGGCTGCGGCGAAGAACCTGGCGATGGCGCCCGGCCATCGCGATCAGGCAATAACGCGCCGGCCCCGCGATTCCTGATGCGCCCTGCCCACCGTGTGGCCGCAGCGCTATTCGGCCTCTTCCGCCGGGGCGGGCAGGGCCTCTTCATCCTCGGCGGCGATGGCCGCGTCGATGCCCCTGGCGGCCATGACCTTGCCGCGGACTTCCTCGAACAGGTCGGGGTTTTCCTTGAGGAAGGTCTTGGCGTTCTCGCGCCCCTGGCCGAGGCGGACCTGGTTGTAGCTGAACCACGCCCCGCTCTTTTCGATCACGTTCGAGCCCACGGCCAGGTCCAGCAGGTCGCCGGCGGCGCTGATGCCCTCGTTGAACATGATGTCGAACTCGGCCTCGCGGAACGGCGGGGCGATCTTGTTCTTGACCACCTTCACCCGAACGCGGTTGCCCACCGCGCTGTCGCCGTCCTTGAGGCTGCCGGTGCGGCGGATGTCCAGCCGCACCGAGGCGTAGAACTTCAGCGCCCGCCCGCCGGGGGTGGTCTCGGGGTTGCCGAACATCACCCCGATCTTCTCGCGGATCTGGTTGATGAAGATCACCACGCAGCGGCTGCGGCTGATCGCTCCCGTCAGCTTCCGCAGCGCCTGGCTCATCAGCCGCGCCTGAAGCCCCACGTGCGAGTCGCCCATCTCGCCCTCGATCTCGGCCCGGGGGATCAGCGCGGCGACCGAGTCGATGACGATGGCATCGACGGCGTTGGAGCGCACCAGCATCTCGCAGATTTCCAGGGCCTGCTCGCCGGTGTCGGGCTGGCTGACCAGCAGGTCATCGAGGTTGACGCCCAGGCGGCGCGCCCAGGCCGGGTCCAGGGCGTGCTCGGCATCGATGAAGGCGGCCACGCCGCCGCTCTTCTGGGCGTTGGCCACCACGTGCAGGGCGAGGGTGGTCTTGCCGCTGGACTCGGGGCCAAAGACCTCGACCACCCGCGCCCGCGGCAGGCCCCGCCCGCCCAGGGCCAGGTCGAGGCTGATCGACCCGGTCGGGATGCCCGGCGGCAGGTGGGTGGGGTCATCATCCAGGCGCATGATCGAGCCCTTGCCGAAGGCACGCTCGATCTGCGTCACGGCCCGATCGAGGGCCTGTCGGCGGCCGGCCTCGGCATCGCCACCGTTTCGGTTCCTGGCCATGGCGGTGTCCCTGGCATTGGCATTGGCGTTGGCGCGTCCGGCGGCTTTGCCATTGCCGCCCGCGGTGCGTGATTCGGCTGCGTTCACCATAACGGGGCTCCTTGAGAGGGTCAATGAAGCGGCCACGGGGTTCGACATCTGTTAGGATATCCGGCGTTCGGGTTTTGTCAAGTCCGAGATGCGGCCGCGTCGCCATCTTTGGCGGAGTTGCCTGGGTAGCAATTTAAACATAACTATTTATGTAATATTACCTCACCGCACGGGAGAGTGCCGGGGGCAGCGCCTGCCCAGATCACGACACTACTCCCCGCGGGTGTTCCCATCCCTTCCGGGGATTGCAAATGCGGCGGCGAGGGGGGCGAGAGGGCTACGAGCCTTCCGGGGCGGTGGAGGGGGTACACTCAGCATCATGATCGCTTCGATGGCCACGATCTTTGCCACGATCATCCTGCCGCTGCTGGTGGTGGTGGCGCTGGGGGCGGTGGTGCAGCGGTTTCGCGGGTTCGATCAGGCCACGCTGGCGGGGCTGTGCATCTGGCTGCTGGTGCCGGCGTTTCTGTTCGTGCATGTTTACGACTCGACGCTGGACTGGGCGCAGATCGGCAACGTGGCCCTGGGGGTGATGGTGCCGCAACTGGCGCTGGGGCTGCCGCTCTTTCTGTGGCTTCGCCGCCGCGCCACGCCCGGGGCCACCGCCGCGACGCTGACATTCGGCTCGCTGGTGTTCAATGCCGGCAACTTCGGCATCCCCGTGGCCCTGCTGCTTTACGAGACGCGCGGGGTGAGTTTTGCGGGCATGGGCGCGCCCACGGATGGGGTAGCGGTGCAGGCGGTGGTGGTGATGCTGAGCAACATCTCGACCTGGTGCGTGGGCTACATGATCCTGGCCCTGTGCCGCGGCGACGGCTGGCGCGGGGCGCTGGCGATCCTGCGGCTGCCGATGCCCTATGCCCTGGTGGCGGCCTTCATCCTGCGCGACACGGGCACCGAACTGCCACAGTGGTTCGACCAGCCGGTGCGGTGGGTCAGCGCCGGGGCGGTGCCGATCATGCTGCTGGCGCTTGGGGCGCAACTGGTGTCGCAGGCAAGGCGGCCGCACTGGCGGCGCCTGGCGCCGATCCTGAGCATCAAGCTGCTGGCCCTGCCGGCGGTGACGTGGGTTTTCTGCTGGCTGCTGGGCCTGTGGCCCTGGCCGGGGGCGCAGCTCGTGATCGCCTCGGCAGCGCCGGCGGCGGTGAACACCTTCATCCTCGCCCGGCAGCTCGACTGTGACGTGGAACTGGCCGCGGAGGCGGTGTTCTGGACCACGGTGTGCTCGGCAGTAACGGTCACCGTGGTCGTGGCCACGGTCATCGCCGTGGGGGCGGGATAGAAGCGCCCCATCGCAAGTGGTCAAAGCGGCCGCTGGGGGGTCTCACTCGGCGGCCTGTGCGTCGGTAGGCTGCGACTCTGTTACGCCGTAGCGCTGGAGCATTTCCCGGGCGGCCTGCTGCACGCGGCGGGCGAGTTCGGCCGGTTGGCGCACCACGCAGTGCGGCCCCATGCTCAGTACCCACCAGAGGATCTCATCCAGGCCATCGACCTTGGGCCCACAACGGGATCTGCCCCCGTTTCAGGTCCCATCGTCAAACGCCGCCCCAAAACAGTACCCCCTGATACCCCGTCCAAGAGCCGGGTTGAAGGAGGCGGTGCGACGGATCGGGATTGGCGCTTGAGTTGATGGCATTCTCCGCCGCCTCCTTATTTCTCACTCCTCGGGAAGTTGGACGACTTCTTCCCAGCCCCCCGGCACCTCATCCACGAACAGTGGCGCCAGGAAACTGGTTCGTGCGATCCGCCTGGTCTCGGCCTTGTCCAGACACAAAATGCGGCTCTCGCTGGCGTGTGACAGCACGCCAACGCGAAGGGTACGCCTACCTACGACGAGATGATGTCCGTCGAGGGCGAAATGGCCTCCGAAACCGCCACCGGGAAGCTCAATCCGCACCATCTGTCGCGCGGGCTCCAGAGTCGTCATGGATCGTAACTCGACCTCAAAGCCGCCCTTCCCCCCGACCTCTTCATATTCATTGATCAATGCAATCGTACCCGTGCGACGGCACAGGGCGATGCCTTTATTGTGCTCCGACAGGTCCAAGGCATGCGTGAACTCACGCGTGGCCCGGTCGTACCGGAGCAGCGCCATCTCGTCATGGCGGGAGCCCCG
>PUMS01000016.1 GCA_003551485.1 Phycisphaeraceae bacterium
TGAGCAGCCACAGCACCGCCGTTGCCTTCTCGCACGATGACCGGCTCCTGGCCGTGGCCGAGCAGTCGGGCCGGCTGTGGCTCTGGGACCCGCACAACGACCGGCCCCTGGCGGAGTTGCCCTGGGCCAGTGCCACGGCGGTGCAGCACCTGGGGTTCACCGCCGATGGCCGCCTGGTTGCCGGTGGGGGCGATCGGATGCTCGTGTTCGACGTGCAGAAGCGCCGCCCGGTGCACACCATCAGCCTGCCATCCAACATCCTGGCCATGGCGTTGTGTCCCGGTGACCGCAAGGTGGCAGTGTCGATCCATCACCATGTCGTGCTCTACGATCTGCAAGGCGAGAAGGAGCCGCGACAACTCGAGGGCATCGATGCACGGCCGGGCGCCCTGGCCTTCTCACCCGATGGCACCATGCTCGCCAGTGCCAGCAACCGCCGTCGCGTTCAACTCAGCGCCGTTGAGAACGGCGGGCAGGTGGGTGATCCGATCCAGCTCGACTTTCTGCCGCGAGCGCTGGTCTACTCCCCCGATGGCGAGGACCTGATCGTCGGCGGCCATGAATCCAGCCTCATCGTCTTCGATGCCCATACCCGCGAAGAACGCCACCGCCACGGCGAGGGGATCAACCGCCAGCTTTTCGAGCTGGCCATCTCCGCCGATGGCAGCACGCTCATCGGCCGCGAGGGCGGGCGTGTGACGATGTGGCGTCGCGACGGCGACTACGCCCACACCACCCTTACCTCGCACCTGCGGGTCTACAGCGTCCGGGGCACGACGATCGCAGCAAGCAGCGATGGGTCGATCATCGCCGCAGCGCGGCGGACGAGCGCGGCGGGGTTCGACCTGTACCGGGCCGAGGATGGCCGCCGGCCGGGCTCGCGCGATGGGCACATCGGCATCATCCGCGCCATGGCGGCCTGTGATGAGGGCCGCACGCTCGTTTCCTGGGGTGAGGATCAGCAGGTGATCATCTGGGACCTCGAGCAGCGCCACCCTCGCCACGCCGTCGAGGCGGCCTGGGAGGCCTATTACGCTCACCTGGCCGTTGTCGGCGGGCAGGTGTGGACGGCATCGTTCATTACCAGCATCGGTCACGTCACCGCCATCGACCTGGACACCGCACAGCCCGCGCCCCTGGACGTGCCCACGGGCGAGCTTCGCGGTGCGGCCATCATCCCGGATGGGGATACCGCCGTGGCGGTGGGCTGGGGCGGGGGCCTGGAGGTGCGAAGCCTCGACGACTGGGAAGCGCAACTGGAACTGCCCGATCTGCCGAGCTCACCCGGTGCGATGGCCTTCGCACCCCACGGCCGGCGCGCGGCGATGCTCGAGGCCGGCGCTGTGAGCATATGGGAGACCGACACCTGGCAGATGGTCCGCCGATTCAGCCTCGAAGCCGGCCGTGAGTCCGCCGCCGCCCTGGCGTTGGCCGGCGATGACCGACTGGCCGCCGTGGCCAGGTCCGATGGCACCGTGCGCATCCTCGAGCTGCCCGGTGGTGGCGTCGTGACCGCCATCGGCGGGGAAGATGGCGCCGTTCGCCCGCGTCCGATCGCCTTCCTGCCCGGTCGCATCGGGGTGTTTTACACGGTCGATGACAGCGGCGTGTTGATGCAACACGATCTGGTCGCCGCGGAGACAGTGCCCATCAGCCCCATCGAGGGCCCGTCGGTGACGAGCCTGCTGGTGATCGAGCCGGCCGGCGTGCTGGCAGCGGGCACCAGCGAGGGGACGATCCTGCTCTACCCGCTTGCCGAGCCCGCGGCCCGGCCGCGGCTGAAACTCGATGACGATGCCCTCGCGGCCATCTGGGAATCGCTGGCCGCCGCGGATGCCGGGCGTGGCTACCGCGCTGCGCACCACCTGGCCCGCGGCGGCGATGCCGCCGCGCGGTGGCTGGCCGAGCGGATTTCGCCGGCCTCGGTGGATGAGGCGGCCATCGGCCGGCACGTGATGGCGCTGGATGACAGCCGCTACGAGCATCGCGAGCACGCCACCGGTTCACTGATCCGCCTCGGCCGCGCCGCCAGGCCGCATCTTCAGCGTTGGCTGGAAGAGCAGGTGCTTTCCAACGAGGCCGCGTGGCGTCTGCAACTGATCCTCGACCGGCTCGGCGAGCACGACTACCACCACCCCGATGCCCGCCGCACCGTGCGCGCCGTGGCCGCCCTCCAGACCATGGCCACCCCCAAAGCCCGCCAAGTGCTCACCACCTGGTCGCGTGGCGCCGAGGGCGCCCTGCTGACCGAGCAGGCCGCCGAGGCGCTCATGCGTCTCGGACCGCCGGACGATCGGTAGGCGGATTCGCCCGCGCAAAAAGGTTCCAGGAACCTTTTCGGTGTCAAGCTGGCGAAAAGGTTCCCGACCCCGTTTATGGGGCATCGCCCCGCTCACGTCCCCGCAAAGCCGTTTGCCCTGCCACTCTCCATGCCGCGGGGATTGGCGCTGATCTGACCGGGGGTTGGGTTGACATGACCTCGAACAGAAGACACAATCATCTGGATTTCAGGTCCCGGTCACCGTCGTCCAAGGAAAGTCAACCGCGCAGAGCCTCTCGACTGCCGCGAATCGAGAAAGGACCGCAACTTGAGCCGCCTGCCCACCCAAAGCCACCCCACGCCGCCTGGCGACTTTGACGCCGCATCTGACCAGTGGCCCAAGCCCCCCGATCGGCGCCTGATCCTCCTGTCGGGTCTGGTGCTGCTGGCCTGCCTGGGCTCGGTCTATGCCTGGAGTTACTTCACCATCCCGCTCACCGAGGCTTACGGGTGGAGCAAGATGCAGGTGTCGGCGGTGTTCAGCCTGGCGGTGGCCGGCCTGGGCCTGTCGGCGATGTACGTTGGCCCGCGCGTGTCGCGGATCGGGCCGCGCAAGCTGATGTTCCGGTCATCGGCGTTCTTCATCACCGGTTATCTGGTCGCCGCGCTGGGCCTGTTCCTCGGCTCGGGTGTGATCGGCGAGCCGACCAACCCGGTGGTGAGTTGGATCAGCCTCATCGTGCTGGGGCTGGGCTATGGAGTGATCGGCGGCATCGGCCTGGGCACCGGATACGTGACCGGTGTGACCACCATCGCCGCCTGGTTTCCTGACAAGAAGGGCTTCGCCACGGGTCTGGTGCTCATGGGCTTCGGCGTCGGGGCCCTGGTGATGAGCATGGTGTTCGCTCCCCTGGCGATGCGGTCGGCCGGCGGCGACATCCCGCTGGCGTTCCTGGCGATCGCGGTGGCGTTCTTGCTGATCATGCCGCTGACCTGCCGCGGCATTCACGACCCGAGTTTCACGGCCCCTCCCGGTAGCGCCGCGACGGTGGCGGAATCCACCCGGCACGCGGTGCACGTTCCAGCGCGGCTGATCTTCATGTGCTTTCTCTACAGCCTCGCGGGGCTGGGTGTCATCAGCCTGCTCTCGCCGCTGATGCAGCGGGTGGCGGCTCTGGACAA
>PUMS01000041.1 GCA_003551485.1 Phycisphaeraceae bacterium
GGCCGGGTGGCCACCTGGCGGGATGGTCAGTTCGGCCGTGACGTGCTCGAGCAGATCGACGATGAGGTGCATACCCGTTTCAACGACGTGATCGCCGACCCCGAGGGCCGGGTGTTCTGCGGCACCATGCCCGTGCCGGAGAAGGCCCCCGACGGCGGCCGGCCGGGCCGGCTCTACCGGCTCGATCCCGATGGCTCGCTGCACCGGCTGCTCGAAGGTGTGGGCGTGGCCAACGGCATGGGCTTTACGCTCGACCTGACGCAGTTCTACTTCACCGATTCCAAACCGCGCACGGTCTGGCAGTTCGACTACGAGCGCGGCAGTGGCGCGATCAGCAACCAGCGGCCGTTCGTCCGCACCGATGACACACCGGATGTGCCCGACGGCATGACGGTGGACAGCGCCGGCGGCGTCTGGTCGGCCCGCTTCGGCGGGGGGTGCGTGATCCACTACGATGCCACCGGCCGCGAGCTCGGCCGCATCCCCGTGCCGTCGCGCAACGTCACGAGCGTGGCCTTCGGCGGCCCGCGGCTGGATGAGCTCTACATCACCACGGCGAAGGCGGGCGTGAAGGAAAAGACCGGCGAGAACCGTCACGCCGGCGCGCTGCTTCGCGCCCGGCCGGGCGTGACGGGCATTGAGGAGTTCCGCTCGGGCTTCACCTTCTGACAGGGTGCCGGCCTGCCGGCGCCTCACGGGCAACGGCAGGGACGGGTTTTGCCGATGGGCGGTGCTATTGGTGCGCGCTGTACGAACGGAGGGTTGGGGGGCGTGTCCCTGTTCAGATAAAAGCATCCGATGGCCCCGCCGGCCAAGCACCTGGCCATTCATGTTGTGCCGTGCCATGCCGATGCGGGCAGTGGTGAGAAAATGATCGCGGATGCGAAAAAAAGGCTTTGCTGTGACGCGTGATAAGGTAAAATAGCGTAAGCGGGGATGGCCATGTGCCCCGTCGCCCCGCCGCAGCCGCCTGGACCGGCGCGACGGGCGGAGACGGGCCCTCCGGGGCGAGGGGCGCCTTCTCGGGGGGGCGGGGAGTCCGGGGGTGGCGGTTGCGGGGGGGCGGGGTTGCGGGGGTGTGAGTTGGGGGTGGGGCGGATCGGTGTATCGGGACATTCTGGGAACATGGGCCCCGTGGCAGAGGCTTTGCTGACCCTTCCCATCAGCCACGGCGCCCGATGATGTCAGGAGACGATCACGCGGCAGATCGGCCGCGTGCAGCAGACAAGTGGATCGGTTGGCTTCGGCTACGGCGCGGCGCTCCACGAAGAGACCGCGCGATGCCCGTGCGCGGGGCACTCTTGGAGCATCACGAAGTTCCATGGCGGACATTTGCTCAACAACCGCCTGTCAGGAGGCCATCCCATGGTACACCAGGGTCAGGTCAAGTGGTTCGATCCCAAGAAGGGGTATGGGTTCATCGAGGGACCCGATGGTCGCGACGTGTTCGTCCACTACACGCATATCCAGGGCGAGGGCTTCCGCTCGCTTCGGGAGGGCGAGACGGTGAGCTACGAACTCGTCCAGGGAGACAAGGGCTACCATGCGCGCCAGGTTGTGCGCGAGATCGCGTACATTCCGGTCGGCCGCGATCGACGTTGATCCATCGCCCCCTCCACCCATAGGCCCGACCGCACCGCGGATCGGGCCGTCACGGCCCAACCGGCCGTGAGTCCCGTCACGGCGCCGCCGCAACCGCTGCGCCGATGACCTGAAAAATGGGCCATCGTGCGTCGGGGCCGTCGGAGAAAGAGGGTAGAGGTACCCTCGATTCAGGCGAGGTTACGGGGCGGCGTGAAGAAAAAATGCAAGCCTCTGCTTCTGGAGCGCCCCATCACCCGGTCGCCGCTTCGACCCCCTCAGCGCCGAGGTAGCGGCGGTGGATGTCGGCCAGGGCGGGGAACTGCTCGCGATACTGGCGCAGGTGGGGCAGGTCGAGCTCGAGGCCGAAGGGGCGCGGCTGGTCATCGGCCTCGGCCAGTATCTCGCCGCGCGGGTCGAGCACCGTGCTGCGCCCGGCGTACTCGAGCTTGGGATCGCGGCCGATGCGGTTGACGGCCACCACAAAGGCCTGGTTCTCGATCGCACGGGCACGCAGCAGGGCCGACCAGTGCTCCTGCCGCACCGCCGGCCAGCAGGCGATGACCACCAGCACCTCCGCCCCGCGCAGCGCGGCGTGGCGGAAGACCTCGGGAAAGCGCAGATCGTAGCAGACGAAGGGGGCGATGACCGTACCGGCCCAGGGGAAAGTGACCACCTCGCCGCCGGGTGCGTAGCTCTCGGCCTCGCGGCCGAAGCTGAAGGGGTGGATCTTGTGGTAGCGGGCCCGCTCAGCGCCGTCGGGCCCGATCACCAGCGCCTCGTTGCGGCCCATGCCATCGGCGTTGCGGTTGACCACGCCGCCGAGCACCCCGCAGCGGTATTGCCGGGCCAGTTCGGCCATGTACCGCTCGGTGGACCGCTCCCGGCCCTCGGCGATGGCCTCGACGTTCATGCTGAAGCCGGTGGAAAACATCTCCGGCAGCACGATCAGGGATCCTTGCGGCGGAGGCGCGGCCTCGAGCATGGCCCGCACCGCCGCGTGCGTCGCCGCCTTGTCCTCCCAGGTGATGTCGCTCTGTACACAGGTCACGTGCATGATGGGCCTCCTGTCCATGAGCCTACGACACCGCACAGGTCAGGGGCAAGGCGGGTCAATCGACGGCGCGCGGGCAGGGCAGTTGCGCCCACTCACAGCTCGGCCAATTCCACCGCTGCCCCGCGGCGGGCGCTCTCGTAGATGCCGAAGACCACGCGCATGGTGCCCAGGTTGTCGCGGCCGCTGCTCAGCGGCTCAGCGCCGGTGCGGCAGCAGTCGGCGAAGTGCAGCAGTTCGTTGACGAACATGTCGTTGCTCGGCAGCCCATCGACATCGACCTCCAGCGGCACGAAATCGCGGCGGCGGCGGCGGCCACCGGCTTCACCACCGTCGCCGTTCACGCCATCGGGCCCGCGCTCGCCCCGCTGCCCGCCGCCGGCCTCACCGCAGGCCGGCGTCAGCACCTGTGCTGCGCCCGGCGCATTGCGTTGCGAAGCCTCGGATTGGGGACATCGCGCTGCGCTGGCCACCAGGGCCGGCTCGTTGTAGCGCACCGCCAGGGGGTGGGCGTGGACCGTGCCGCGGTCGCCGAAGATGATGAACGATTCACCCCACGGTGAGGCGTGTGGCGCGATCGAGGCGAACACCTCGCCCACCGCGCCGTGGTCGAACTCGACGATCGCGACGGCGAAGTCCTCAGCGCCGTGGAGAAACCGCGGCTGGGTCGAGCGGCACACGGCCGTCACCCTCGACGGCTCGCCCACGAACCAGCGCATCAGGTCGATGCGGTGGGTGGCCAGCGAGATGACGACCCCGCCGCCGGCGCGGCGGGCGTCGCGCACCCA
>PUMS01000307.1 GCA_003551485.1 Phycisphaeraceae bacterium
CCGCACGGGCCATCGTCCGCGGCCGCGGCTGCATCCGAGCCGGGCGCTGTCCCGGATGAGGCCTACCAGCAGCAGGCGCGCGAGGCCATCAGCCGGACGTTGCAGCAGCGTGAGTTCCTCGACGGCGAGGTGGCCGGCCGCAGCCTCTGGGATCGGCTGACCGAATGGCTCAGCGGGTTGCTGCCCGATGTGACGGTGCCGTTCGGCATCGGCACCGGCATTGGGCGGGTGGTGATCATCGGCCTGATCGTGATCGGCCTGGGGCTGTTGGGGTTTTTGGTGGCCTTCGGCATCGCGAGGCTGCTGGGTGAGCGGCGGGGGGCAACGGCGGCCGGGGAGGCACCTGGCGGGTTTCACGTCGAGCGGCTGGAGCGTCTGGAGTTCGAACACGCCATTGGCCGCGCCCAGAGCGAGCACGATGGCGGGGCCTACGAGCAGGCGGTGCGCTGGGCGATGCTGGCCGGGATCGCGTCGATGCAGGAGTGTGACCTGATCCAGTACCAGCCGTCGATGGGCAACGCTCAACTGCTGCGGCCGCTTGGGCGGTGGCCGTCGGCCGAGAGACTGATGCGCGAGCTGATCCGGCGGTTCGAGCCGGTGCGCTACGGCGGCCGGCCGGCCGATGCGGGCCTTTCCGGCCAGATGCTTCAACAGGCACGGGACCTGCGGAGGATGCTGCGTGCGGATGCCGGGTAAGGATGTCGGGCTGCTGGTGCTGCTGGTGGCCATCGCCGCGGCGGTGGGTCTGCTGTTGACCCCGGAGCCTGCACCGCCGCAGACCGGTGGCGACCCGCCGCGGGCATCCACGCTCTATAACCGCCCGCACGGCACCAAGGCCCTGCTGCTGGCCATGCAGCGGCTGGGGATCGATGCCCAGCGGTTCGGACGCTCCTACCGCCGTGCGTTGCTCGAGCGGGTCGAGGTGCTCATCATCCTCGAGCCGTACATCTCGATTGATGATGACGATGAAGCATCGCTGCTGAGGTGGGTGCGGCGCGGCGGGACGCTGGTGTTCGCCCCCGGCCCGGCCGAAGGGGGTGCCGAGGGCTGGTCGAGGCCGCGGCAATGGGGGATCGAAGCCTGGCTGCGATTCGACCCCGATGCGCAGCACGCACGGACGATGGACCGGCACCGGGAGCCCGTAACCGCCCGCACGCTCGAGATCGATGGCGAGGATGCCGCCGACCCGCTGCTGCACGGTGTGCATCGGGTGGCGCTGGCACGCAACCGGCGGTTCGACCCCGAGTCGCCGCTGGCCGGCCGCCTCGAGGATGCCACGTGGCAGGGCGTGGGACGCGACGGGACGGGCTGGCTGGCCCTGCGCGTACGCCATGGTGAGGGGACGATCCTGGCCCTCAGCGAGGCCTACCCGCTGACCAACCGGGGGCTTCGCGAGGCGGACAATGAAACGCTGGCGGCGAACCTGGCCCATGAGCTGGCCGGCTGGCCGCCCCGCCGCACCGTCCACTTCGATGAAACCGCCCACGGCCATCGCCTTGGCGATCCGAGCATGTTGGCGATGTTGCAACTGGTTTTCGGCGGCACCTGGGGGCTGGCGATCGTTCAACTGATGCTCGTTGCGCTTCTGTACCTGCTGGCCGGGTCGGTGGCCTTTGGCCGGCGCTGGGGTGTGCCGCCGCCGCCGCCGCGGCCGCAGACGGCGTTCATCCACGCCGCGGCGGCGCTGCTTCGCCGACACAACGCCACCGAGCGGGTGTGGGCAGCGCTGTGGCAGCATCACTGGCGGCGACTGTGCGAACGGATGGGCGCACCATCGACGGTGACCGAGCAGGAGTTGGCGCAGCGCATCCGCCGGCGCACGGGCATCGATGCGGCCGATCTGCTGGCCGAGGCCCGCCGGGCACGGATGGGCACGGGGCCCGATCCTGATACGCTGTCGCACCTGGTCCGGGGCCTTCGCGACCTGATGGAGCAAATCGACCATGCAATGGGACCAAGTGCAGCACCTGGCCGGCGGACTTCAACAGCAGCTCGAACGGGTGGTGCTCGGCCAGCGTGAGGTGGTCGAGCAGGTGGTGGTGGCGCTGCTGGCTCAGGGCCATGCGCTGCTGGAAGGCCCGCCGGGCACGGCCAAGACGCTGCTGGCAAGGGCGCTGGCGATGAGTGTTGCGGGGCGGTTTCGGCGCATCCAGTTCACCCCGGACCTGATGCCCGCCGATGTGCTGGGCGTGAGCATCTACCAGCAAGCGCGCGACCGGTTCGAGTTCCAGCCGGGGCCGGTGTTCTGCGACATCCTGCTGGCCGATGAGATCAACCGCGCACCGGCCAAGACGCAGTCGGGCCTGCTCGAGGTCATGCAGGAGCGGCAGGTGACGATGGACGGCCAGACCCACCCGCTCAGCGAGGTCTTCACCGTGCTGGCCACGCAGAACCCCATCGAGTTCGAGGGCACCTACCCGCTGCCCGAGGCGCAGTTGGACCGGTTCATGCTCAAGATTCGCATCGACTACCCCGAGCACGAGGCCGAGGATGCCATCCTTCACCGCGTGCAGGAGGGCTTCGATGCCGCCCGCGGCGAGTCGTTCCAGATCGAGCCGCTCATGCAGGTCGAGGAACTGGCCGGCCTGCGCCGGTGGGTGCGGAGCCAGGTGCATATCGAGCCGGAGGTGGTCCACTACATCACCAGCATCATCCGCGCCACGCGAAACGCGGCGATCATCACCGTGGGCGCCAGCCCGCGCGCGGCGGTGAACATGCTCGAGGTCTCACGGGCCATGGCGCTGGTGCGCGGGCGCGACTTCGTCACACCCGATGATGTGCGCGACCTGGCCGCGCCGGTGCTGCGCCACCGCATCATCCTCAGCCCCGAGGCCGAGATCGAGGGCACCACCGCCGACCAGTGCATCGCGCAGGTGCTGACGCAGGTGCCGGTGCCGCGGCAATGATGCATCGCCGCCGCCGAACGCCCGCCCGCACCAGGGGATGGCCGCCATGATCCTGCCCACCCGCCGCCTGCTGCTGCTACTGTGCCTGCCCGCGGCGGCGGCATGGCTGCTGCCCGGCGGGGCCGGCCTGGCCGCGCTGATCGTGGGCAACGCGGTGGTGCTGGCCATGGCGGGCATCGACCTGGCGTGGTCGCCGCGGCCGGACCAGTTGCACATCGAGCGAGTCCTGCCCAGGCGGCTGTCGCTGGGTGAGTGGCACACGATCACCTGGCGCATCCGGTGCGAGGCGAAGGTTGCCGTGCAGGTGTACCTGGTGCAGGACCTGCCCGAGAGCATCGAGGCCCAGCCGCCACGGCTCGCCGCCACCGCTGCGGCCGAAGCGGTGACCAGCGTGGAGCAGCAACTGCGGGGCATGAAGCGCGGCGCCTTCGAGGCCGGGGCGATGCACCTGCGGATGTGGACCCGCGGCCGGTTGCTGTGGCGGCAGGTGCGCATCGGTCAGAGCCGGCCCCTGC
>PUMS01000228.1 GCA_003551485.1 Phycisphaeraceae bacterium
CTCCTGGCACCCGTGCTGGGCGTGGTGCCGGCGCTGATCGCCTGGGCGATCATCCCCTGGGGCGGGGTTTGGGAGTTTCCCGGCCTGACGCTGTTCGGGCTCGAGGTCGCGCAGG
The DNA here is from genome assembly GCA_003551485.1 of Phycisphaeraceae bacterium. Lineage (GTDB taxonomy): Bacteria > Planctomycetota > Phycisphaerae > Phycisphaerales > Phycisphaeraceae > B1Sed10-187. The sequence continues at coordinate 116 of PUMS01000228.1, forward strand.
CGGGCACGGCGGTGGTGGCCGCAGCGCCGATCAACATCGGGCTGCTGTTCTTCCTGGCGGTGGGCTCGCTGGCGGTGTACGGGGTGGTGCTGGCCGGTTATGCCTCGAACAACAAGTACTCGTTCCTCGGCGGCCTGCGCGCCACGGCGCAGATGCTCAGCTACGAGATCCCCCTGGGCGTGTGCATCCTGATCCTGATCCTGCTCTACGCCACGCCGCGGGCCGACCTGCTGGTGCAGGTGCAGGCCACGGGCATCTTCAACTGGAACATCCTCTACCTGCCGCTGCTGGCGGTGCTGTTTTTCACCTGCCAGCTCGCCGAGGCCAACCGCACGCCCTTCGACCTTGCCGAATGCGAGCAGGAACTGGTCGGCGGGTTCCACACCGAATACTCGTCGATGAAGTTCGCCCTGTTCTTCCTGGCCGAGTATGCCCACATCGTGACGGCGGCGGCGTTCTTCGTGCTGCTGTTTCTGGGCGGCTGGGACATCCCGTTCGTGGCGCTGCCGGCGGCGGGCGGCCTGGGGCTGGTGCTGTTGAAGTCGGCGGTGTTCGCCTTCAAGGTGTTCCTGGTGGTGGTGGTGATCATGCTCATCCGCTGGACGCTGCCGCGCTTCCGCTTCGATCAGCTCATGAAGCTGGCCTGGCGGGGAATGATTCCGGTGTCGCTGATTCTGCTGCTGGGTGCGGCGGTGGTGGTCTACCTCGAACTTCCCGGCCGCATGTGGTGGATGCTGGGCATCAACATCGCGGTCTTCCTGGGCATGATGCTGATCAGCCCCTTCATGCCGCGCAAGGGCCTTGAAAACCGCCGCATCCCCCTGCCCGGCTCCCGCTTCAGCCCGGCCGAGGCCTGAACACCGGCACGTGGGCTGAGAACCCGGCTCCCTCTCCCACCGGGAGGTGGCTGGGGTGAGGGCGGATGCACGGTGACCGCCCCGGAAAAGGGTCCAGGAACCTTTGTTGCTCGCGGAACCCCCCCGCAAACGGGCGTCTTGGAGCGCGGCCGTCTCGGCCGCATTCCGGGCTACCGACCCTCGGCGGCCGGGACGGCCGCGCTGCATGACCCGGCGACGGTGGGCCTCCGCGGTCGGGAGGTTCATCCAGCGGCCGTCTCGATGTCGCGCCGGGCGCGCACCAGGGGCAGAACGGTCTCGACCAGTTCCTCCATCGACCCGGCCGCGGTGTTGATCGTCAGCGTGACGGCCTCGGGACCGAAATAGCGGTCGCGCCAGTAGCGCTTGCGGAAGCTCTCGCGGCCCTCATCGATCTCACGCACGCGCTGGGCCGCCGCGTCGCGGTCGAGGCCCAACTGATCGGCCATGCGCTCGATGCGCACGTCCAGCGGCGCCACGAGATACAGGTGGATGCCCCCGCCGACCGATTCGGTGATGAACGGCGCGCCGCGGCCGACCAGGATCACCCGGCCGCTGCGCGCCAGGGTCAGGATCGTCAGCCGCACGTGGTGGTAGAAGGTGCTCTCATCCGGGGCGTTCTCAGTGATCTGGAGGCTGTCGACGATGTCGGTGAGCCAGGTTCGCGAGGCGTCCTCCAGGTCGCGCACCAGGTGCGGGGGGATCTGACGCTCGGCGGCGACCTGTTCGACCAGGTCGCGGCCGAACAGGCGCCACGGCCGCGCGGCGGCATCGGTCTTGTTCAGCCGCTCGGCAAGCACCTTTGCAAACGTCGTGCCCCCGGCGCCGGCCTGACGGCTGATCGTGATATAGGGGTACGTGGCGTGTTCGGGTTCAGCGCCGCTGATCAGGCCCTTGCCGCGCTCCGCCGAGCGCATCGCCGCCACAATCATCCGGTAATCCTTCGCCATCGATTCGCTCCCTGTCTGACAAGGAAAGTGGCCGTCGAAGGCATTGTAATGCCCGGCGGCGTTCGGCGGCGCCGGGTGCCGGGTCCACCTGTGCATACGAGCCACGCGACCGACGCCGATCGGCAGGCAGCCGATGGCGACCGGAGCGGCCGGAGCCAGTGGACTGCGCACGCGGTGGCACGCCGGGCACGGAAATTTTCTGGCGTGGACTTGACGTTGGGTGTCTTTTAGGCTAACCTATACCGAACACGATGGGAAACCGCGCCGCCCGAGACTTTCCCCGGCCGACGCGATGGAGTAGAATAGGGCCGTCAGTGGCCCAAGATGTTGGGCCCGGATTGGGATCGACCTCAATGGAAAGGATTCCATCATGAAGACTCCTGTCATGATCCTCGGCCCTGGAGGCGACTTTGTGGATCGTTACGAGCCACAGGGAAGCGGCCTGATTCGGACAGCAGGCGCTGTGGCGCCGCACGCGGGCCTGCGGCGTGGTGCGAAGACCGCAGCAGCCGCGGGCCGCGTCAGTGTGGCCGACCTTGCCGCGGCACGGCCAAAGCAGGGCTTCATCGCCCGGCTGCTGCGATGGCTCAAGGGTAGCGGCAGTGTGGCTGCCGCGGGACCGGCGCTGAGTGCCCAGATGCTTGCCCGGCTCATCTCGCGCCAGCGCCGCCAGTGCCCGCACACCCGACCGGGCCCGGCGAGGGGGTTGACAGGATTGGGCATCGCGGCGGGTGCGGAGGTTGGCAAGGGGCCGGACCGCGAGGCGCCCGCCGCCGATGGTGCACCACACCGTCGGGCCGAATGCGCAGCCGCGGGCACCAACACGGGCGCCCCCGCTGCGGGACGCTCCGGCGTCAGTGCTCCGGACGCCGCCGGTGCCGCCGGGCCCGCCGGTGCCGGCAACGCCATCCGCGCCATGGCCGCCGCGCCGCATCGCATCCGGGTCGTGCGGCCCACCCGCCGAATGCCGTTGCGCCCCGCCGGCCCATCGGCACGCATGGACGGGATGGGTGAGGGCCCGACTGCGGCGGCAACGGTTGATGAACTGTCCGTATCCGCGCCCGATCCGGACCTGATGCCCAGTTGCCCCCCACCGTCGCGGCCGGCCAAACTCGGCCAGGGCCGCAACCACAGCGCCCGGCGCCCTGCCCAGCCCCAGGTCAACGCCGCCTCGGGCCGGTGCCAACGTCAGCCCGCGGCGGCCTCGAAGGAGTCGATCCATGACCAGCAGCAACCTCACGCCCAAGCAACTGAAGATCCTCACCCGCATCCGCGACCTGCGCCTGGCCACCGGCTGCTCCCCCACCATGCAGGAGCTGGCCGACGAGCTGGGGGTAAGCAAGGTCACCGTGTTCGAGCACGTTCAGGCACTGATCCGCAAAGGCGCCCTGCGGCGGTCAGCGCACAAGGCACGCTCTTTGGAGCTTGAGGCGGGCTTCGCCCTGCCCGATGAGCAGGTCCCCACCCGCGTGCCCCTGGTCGGCCGCATCGCCGCCGGCAGCCCCATCGAGGCGGTGGAAAACCGCGAGTTTCTCGACGTCGCCGAGTTGATCCGGCCCGGCGGCCGGCTGGGCGGGCGGGGGGCCGAACTTTTCGCCCTGGAGGTTCGCGGCGACTCGATGATCGATGCCGGCATCCTCGATGGCGACTTCGTCATCTGCGAACAGCGGCAATCCGCCCACAACGGCGAGACGGTGGTGGCCCTGATCGACAACGAAGAGGCGACACTGAAAAGGTTCTACCGCAAGCGCGGCCGCATCCATCTGGAGCCGGCCAACCCCGCCTACGAGCCGATCATCGTCGACGACTGCCGGATCCAGGGCGTGGTCATCGGCCTGGTCCGGCGCTACACCTGACCGCCACGCTGCTGCCCGCACAGCCGCCCGCCGTCGTGGCCGTGGCGCAGCGCAAGACCACGGATCACGATCGCAGCGTCAAACGGATCACGGCAAACGCACGGGGCCCGACATTGTGTCGTGGGTGGTGCCGCAAATTTCCTCGACCCGCTTCCTTGTTCTCCCCGCCGCCTCCGCCCCCGCCCCGGCGCAATCCGGCGCCCCGCTGCACGTCGGGATACCGTGACATTTCCATTGAGCGTTCACAAGAAGCCGGCCGCAATGTTGCTCCCCGGGGCAGGGGGGGCTAAACTCGTTGTCTGCCCGTGCGCCCGCAGTGCGGCGGGTGGATACGGGCTGGAGCGTGTTGTGCGATTCGTCCTCATTGACCGCATCATCGAGCAGGATCTGCGGCGGATTGTGGCAGTGAAGGCGGTCAGCGCGGCCGAGGAGTACCTCGCTGACCACTTTCCCGGCTTCGCCGTGCTGCCAGGCGTGATGATGCTCGAGGCGATGACCCAGGCCGCGCGGCACCTGGCGAGGATGCTGCACCCGCAGGTCACCCGGCCGTGGGTGCTGGCCGAGGTCCGTGGGCTCCGCTACGGCACGCTGGTACGACCGGGCCAGACGCTGCAGGTGGAAGTCACCGCCCGAGACCAGCCGCCCCCGGAAGCATCCCCGGAAGCATCCCCGGAAGCATCCCCGGAAGCATCCCCGGAATCGCCCCCGGAAGCATCCCCGCAAGCGTCTGCGGCGCTGCGCCTGCACGCCATCCGCCTCAGTTTCAACGGCGTCAGCCGCATCGATGGCCAGACCGCCGCGCAGGGCCGGCTGACCCTCGCCCCCCTGCCCGAGCCACCCGCACCCAACCCCCCGGCCGCCGCCGACCCCGCGGCGGACGGACCAGCATCATGAACCCCACGGAGTCGTGTCCGATGCCCCAGCAGCAGACGCAGCAGCAGGTGTTCGAAAAAATCCAGCAGGTGCTCATCGACGCCCTCAGCGTCGATGACGATGAGATCGTCCCCGAAGCGAGACTGGTTTCCGATCTCGGCGCTGAGTCCATCGACTTTCTCGATATCGTCTTCCGCCTCGAGAAAGCCTTTGGTATCAAGATCGAACAGAGCGAGTTGTTCCCCGACAACATCCTCAACGATGCCCGCTACGTCAGCGACGGCAAGGTTACGGACGAAGGACTGGAAATCCTGCGGCAGCGGCTGCCCCACGCGGACCTGAGCGAGTTCGAGAAAGATCGCTCGGTCGAGGCCGTGGGCGACCTGTTCACCGTCGATACGGTCGTCCGTTTCGTTCTGTCCAAGCTGGAAAGCCAGGCCGCCTGAGCCCCCCCCCGGAAGCCCGGAAGCCCGTAAGCCCGTAAGCCCGTAAGCCCCCCTGGAAGGGCCTCGCAACCATCGTCCCCCCGCCGTCGTGCCCGCCCCTATGGCTCTAGGCCCATGCGCTGGATCTGGATCGACCGCATCATCGAATTGCAGCACGGCCGGCGCTGTGTCGCGATCAAGAACATCTCGCTGGCCGAGGAGGTCCTCCACGACCACTTCCCCGCCGGCGAGGACCACCCCCCGCTGCCGGTACTGCCCAATCCGTTGATCCTCGAGGGCATGGCCCAGACCGCGGGCATCCTGGTCGGCCACGCCAACGACTTCCGTGAGAAGGTGATCCTGGCCAAGGTCGGCCGCGCCACCTTCACCGATGCTGCCTGGCCCGGCTACGTGCTCCGCTTCACCGCCGAGATCGTGCGGATGGACAGCGCCGGGGCCTCGACCACGGGCACGGTGCATCGTCTGGACCCGGCCCGGCCCGGCGACCGGCCCGCCGCCCTGGCCGAGATCGAGATCCTCTTCAGCCACATCGACCAGGCCCGCGCCGGCCTGGACCTGCCCGAGCACAATTTCGTCTTCACCCGCGACTTCCTCGACCTGGTCAGCCAGGGCGGCATGCGGCTGGGCGCTGCGCCGGCCCAGAAAAGGTTCCAGGAACCTTTTCTGTGAGGGTTTCCATTGCTTTGGGCGTCGCCACGCGGCATGAGCGACCCGCGGTGAATGGCGCGGCGGCGCGGGATCGCCACCCGCTGGCCGACCGGCCGGGGCCATCGGCGCACCTCGCGCCGCCCACTCAATACTCGATGCGCACCCCGCCGACCGCGGGAGGGCCGAGCTCGCCCGTGGGGGCGCTGCGCTGGAGCTGCTCATCGTCGATGAGCCCGGCCATGTGGTCGCGGATGTCCTCGAGCAGACGCTCCACCGGCTCGGTCTCACCTTCGACCACCAGCCGCACGCGGCCATCATCGAGGTTCTTCACCCGGCCACTGACCTTCAGGCGCTGCGCCAGGCGCACGACCGTATAGCGGAACCCCACGCCCTGCACGGTGCCGCTGTAATGGACGGTCACACGGATCATTCACGCCTCCCTTGACCCACGGGTCTGAGCCAGCCGCCGGTGTCGCGGTGATGCGGTGATCGGCAATGGGCCGTGCCCAGGCCTTCCACCGCGGGCGATGCTCACCCCGTCCGGGCCATGCCGGAGCCCTCCCGGCGGGAATCAGCGCGGGCGGTTGGAGGGTTACTGAAGCGCGGCCATCTCCTCGTCGGGGATCTCGAAGTTGGCGTGGACCTTCTGCACGTCGTCGTGGTCGTCGAGTTCCTCGATCAGCGCCAGCACCCGCCGCGCCTCTTCACCGGTGCATGAGACGGTGTTGTCCGGCACCATGGTCAGCGAGGCCGACTCGATGGCGATGCCGGCATCCTGAATGGCCTGCTTCACCGCCAGGAACGCCGGCGGCTCGCAGACCACTTCCCAACTCTCCTCGGCATCGGCCACATCCTCGGCCCCGGCGTCGAGGGCGACGCCGATCAGGGTGTCTTCATCCGTGGCCTGCTTGCTGACGTAGCAGACGCCCTTGGCGTGGAACAGGAACGAAACGCACCCGCTGGTGCCCAGGTTGCCGCCGCGGCGCTCGAATATCTTGCGGATTTCGCCCACGGTGCGATTGCGGTTGTCGGTGAGCACGTCAAGCATGACGGCCACGCCGTTGGGTCCGTAGCCTTCGTAGATCACGTGCTCGTAGGCCTGGCCGCCGGCCTCGCCGGTGCCCTTGCGGATGGCGTTTTCGATGGTGTCCTTGGGCATGTTGGCGGCCTTGGCCTCGTCGATGGCGTATCGGAGGGCGAGGTTGGCCGCGGGGTCGCCGCCGCCGTTTCTGGCCGCGACAATGATGGCCCGTGCGCACTTGCTCCACAGGCGGCTGCGCTTGGAGTCCTGCCGCGCCTTGCGGTGTTTGATGTTGGCCCATTTGCTGTGACCGGCCATGAAGCATTCTCCAGAAGGGCGGGGGCGTGATTCTAGCCGGGCGCTGCCGTTGGATGCGAGTCCGGGGGCATCGCGCCGGCGGTGGCCACTGGCGGCTTGACCGCCCGTGTTCATGCCCCCGCGTTGAGGGCACCGGCGGGCGGGCCGCCATTGGCACCGCGGGGCGTCATGCCTGCGGGGGTCTTGAAGCTTCGCCTTCGGGCTCGACGACGATGCGGTTGCCCTCGACGGCGACAACCTTCACCTTCCGGCCGCGCTCGATCCAGCCGCCGCTGCTGACTACGTCCGTGGCGTGGCCGGCGATGAGGACGCGTCCGGCGGGCCGCAGGCCCGTGATGGCGGTGCCCGTGGCGCCCACGCTGAGGCGCCCATAGCCGGTGACGTCGCCCCCGGCGGCCGCCGGGGGCGGGCCGCGCGGAATATAGGTGTCCTCTTCGGCCTCGGCCTCGTCCAGGCGGCGCTGCGATCCCTCATCCTTGAGCACCAGCCAGTCGAACAGCGGCACGGTGCCGAAGTGGCGGATCAGCAGCCCGACCATGATCGCCGCGATCAGCACCCCCGCGACGATGGCCAGGATCGAGTGGCGAAGCGCTTCGGCCGCGCCGTCGGCGGGCATGGGCACAATGCCGCCGCCGGCGGTGGGCACCACCATCAGGACCAGGCCCACCACCACACATATCAGCCCCGTCAACCCCGCCACCCCCAGGCCGGGCACGATGAACAACTCCACCAGAATCAGCCCGATGCCCAGGAAGAACAGCACCAGGTGCCATACCTCGGCCAGGCCCAGCATCAGCGGCGCACCGACCAGTGCCAACAGGGCCGCCAGGGCCACCACCGCGCCGATGCCGGTGCCCATCGTCTGCATCTCGATGAACGTGGCCAGCACGAGGATGACCACCAGCACCATGCGCACACCGGGCTGGGTGAGGAACTCGGCCAGGTTCTCCGACCAGGTCTGTCGAACGCGGATGTGGTCGTGGGGGCCGGTGTTGAGGTAGGCCTGCATGGCCTGGATGCTGTCGACGTGGTCGGTGTGGGCCAGGCCCAGCTCGACCGCCTCATCGCCGCGCAGCTTCAGCGGGCCGCGGCCGTCGTGCACCCGACGAACCAGTTGCCATTGGCCGCGGTCCTCGGCACGGGCCACGCGCACCTGCGCTTCACCGGGGACGAACTCGGCGGGGATGGTGCTGCCCGCCGGCGGCTGGATGACGCGGTAGCGGCCGAAATCCTGAAGGAACTGGCGGCGGGTTTCATGGTTGGCCCGGGCGACCGACTCGCCCTCGACCATGACCATGTAGTCGGCCTGGTTGACCAGTTTGCGGCGGGTCTGGCCGTTCTCGGTGCGTTCGACTTCGTACACCTCGACGCCGGGGACGGTGGCGGCGTGGAGCAGGGCGTAGGGGAAGCCGCGCTTCTGGCTGTTGTCGACCAGTTCGGCCAGCAGGGGGCCGAGCGTGGCGGCGCGCTCGTCGGCCCCGCCGCGACGGCCCATCCGCGGCGCGGCGTTGCCCAGGGTGGCCCCGGGGGCCATGACAATGCTGTTGGCGGCGCTGGCGATGACCAGACCCGGCCCCTCGGCACGGGTGTTGACCCAGGCCACGGTCATCACCGGGATGCGTTCCTTGATGTAGTGGGCGACCTCGAGGGCGTCTGAGAGCACCCCCTCATCGGTGTCGATCTCGATCACGATCACCGACGGGCGCGGCGAGGTGTTCATGGCCCGCTCGACCCGGCGGCGGACGCTGGTGGGGGTGAAGGCATAAACCCGTCCGTCGATGCGGATGTACGCTGCGTGGCCTCCGCCGGGGATCGCAGCGCGGGGTGGACCATCGCCGGCCGAGCCCCGCGCCGGGCGCAACTCCGCGTGAAAGTGACCGATGGCCGCCACGGCCAGCAGCGTCACCACGATCAGCCGCCTGAGCAGTCTGGTCATCACCAAGCATTATAAGCCCCCCCGGCAGATGGCCACACGGGGCCCCCGGCCCTCCGGAAGGGAGCCTGCCGTAGGATGGGTAGAGCGAGGCTTGGCGGCGAGCGACGGCTCCGACAGCGCTCCGCGCTAAACCCACCAATTAAGTCGCGGCGACCGCGACAGGCGCCGGGGCCTTCCCCACCAGGTCAGAAGGGCCGCAAGAGGACTGGGGCGGGCACCCAACGCGCGCCGTAGTGGCCTTGGGAAGCAGCAGCGCAGATCGTGCTCGCAGCGCGGGGTGGTGGGTTTAGCGCGGAGCGCTGTTGAAGCCGTCGCTCGGAAGACCTCGCTCGACCCACCCTACACCTTGCCGAGACCCGGCACACGCGACCCCCGTCCCCCGATTTGCATCGTCGTGGGTGAGGCGCCAGCCTCGTGGCACACTGTCATGAGAATCTGGCTTTCACAATCTTCGGGGGGCAGTTGTGTTCGAAGCAGGGAGGGGGGTGGGTCAATTCTCAGTGATCGTTGGTGGGTCCATTCGGAACGCGCATCAATGGCGACCACTCTTGCGGTGGCAACTTCAATCGGATGGCATTGAGCCGTGCATGAGATTCTGACAGGACGGTGGGCGGTGAGGGGGTTGATCGCAGCCACCATGGGGTGTGGCGACAGCGGGCAATGTTGCCTCGACGCAACATCCGACCGCGCCCGGCAGGGGTTGCCCGGATTGCCAGGTGTCGTTCAAGTCTTTTATTTACAGTATGTTATGCGTTAATTTGCGGGGGGAGGCATGCTGGCACGAACCTTGCCCTCTCTTTCCACGTCGTCCGGAGAGAAAGACGCAGGGAGGAGGGGGAAGGCAGACGCCTTCCGGGGGCCGGGGGGGCCGGGGGCGGAGGGGTGGACGGGGGATGCAGCGCCCGAAGGGAAGAGACAGGCAGGTGGGCGGGGGGGAGCAGGAGCAGCGGGTTCGTGCCAGGGGCAGGCGGACCTCGACAGTGCAGCCTGGAGGCCAAGAGAGGAAGCGGTGATGCAGGCAGCAGCAGGCATCGGATTCACCCTGGCCGCGATCGCGCTGGCCGGCGGCATGGGCGCCGCCGGCACCCCGGACGCCATGGAGTTGCCCCGCGAGGCGCTCAGCCCCGCCGCGCAGAGCAGCAAGCCGGCCGCGGCCACCGCCACGAGCCAGTCGGAGGCAACCGACATCAGGAGCACCGCCCCCCCGGAAGCCCCGGAAACCCCGCAAGCCGGGCAACCTTCGGCTTCACCCCAACCCGGTGAGGCGGTGCCTCCCACGCTGGACCCGACCCAGGAACTCAAGCCGGCGCCCCCAGAGGGCATCCGCGAACTCAGACGACGGATCATCCGCAGCCTGCGGCCGATCAACCGCACGCGAAACCTCGCCTGATCGGTCCGCGGCGGCGGGCAGGGGCACCGCTCCGTGAGGCAGCGGTCCCGATCCGAGCAACTCAACCGGCCCCTGATCGAGCGCGGCCCGTGGCATCTGACGCCCGGGCCGTGCTTTGTTGGTTACTGCGGTCCCATGTGGTGCTGCCAGGGGTGCGACCGCTTCAAGGCGGCGCGGCATCCGTCGGCGGTGAGGGAGCGAGGATGCACTGTCGCGGCGCCCAGGGATGGACCAGGATGTCGATGCGCCCCTGCTCGGCGGCCAGCAGCGCCTGACGGGAGGTGGCGGTGATCGCCGTGTGGTAGTACCGGCCCCGGTAGGGGTAGTACAGGCTCAGCTTGGTCAGCCCCCCACCGCCACGCAGTGGCACGCGGGGCTCGCGCGCCCCGATGACCCTGGCGCTGATCCGCACCCCGCGGCGGCTGATGCCGGTCAGAATCCACACCCGCACCCCCAGGATCAGACCGCCCAACCCCACGGCCCAGTAGTAGCCCGGCTCATCGATCAGCGCTGTATCACCGCCGAACAGGGCCAGGCCCAAGCCGGTGCGCGCAGCCCAGTCGACATGGGGCAGGAGAATGAGGCCCGCACCGAACCACACCGTCAGGTCCCCGCAGATGCGTCGCCAGCCGAAATGCGGTTGGTCCATGACCGTGCTCGGATGCGTGAAGCCCGGACGCTGCGCCACAATGGGCGACCCCGCGGCGTACCGCAGGCGACCGTAACGCGCCGCCGCGACCATTTCAACGGACCAAGCGGCCGGGCGTGCAGCGGGGGTGTGCTGCAAACTCCAAGACCCGTGCGGCGAGACCGGCATCGCCTCCAACCCCCGCTGCCGGCGCCGGGTCGATGTGCCGACACCGCATCGCTGCGGCAAACCCGGAGGGGCCTCGAAGGGCTTGCGGAGGGGAATGAGCCGGGTGTTCAGCGATGGGATGACGCGTGAACGGCAGTTGTGATGCGCAAAAACGGTGGTGTGTGCGCGCGGCGGTGGGCCGGAGGATGGTAGGATGTTTGACCCAGCCCCGCCCTGCGAGGTCGCCGGCTGGCGACTTTTCATCCCACACGATTACCGGACCCGAAATAGACAACAGCTTCCGTCCGTTGGACCGGGAGTGGGCCGGTCCGGCCGCACCCCGGCCGCACCCCGGCCCCACCGCCACGTAGGCTCACACTGCAAGGCTCTGATGCATGACTGGTTCCACGGCGGCTAACCCGCCCGCGCGTGAGGGCGACTCCTCGCTTCGGCGACTGGCATCGCTGCTGCGCCCGTTCGGCTGGTGGATCGGCGGCGCGGTCGTCATGCTCATCCTGCTGGCCGGGCTGAACATGGTCCTGCCGCTGTTTCTGAAGCTGCTGGTCGATGACGTGTTTCCCAACAAGAACTGGCAGCTTCTGCTTTGGATTCTGGCCGGCATTCTGGTGACCTACCTGCTGCGGAACCTGCTCTACTTCGGCAGCAAATACACGGCGGTGCGGGTGGGCGAGACGGTGTGCTTCCGCCTGCGCAACCGGCTGTTCCAGCGCCTTCAGCGCATGAGCCTGTCCTACTACCGCCGGCACAACCCCGGTGGCCTGAGCAGCCGGGTGATGAACGACTCCTACGTGGTGCAGCAGTTCATCCAGGAAGAGCTGCCGGCGCTGATGCAGGCGGTGTTTCTGTTCCTGGGCCTGGTGGCGGTGATCTACGCGGTCAACTGGCCGCTGGCGCTGGCGGCAACGGTGGTGCTGCCGCTGCACTTTCTGACCTACCGGCTGTTCCGAACGCCCATCAAGCAGGCCAGCTCGATGGCGCAGGAGCACCTGGCGGTGGCCCAGGGCAACCTGATCGAGAAGATTCTGGGCGTGGAGGTGGTCAAGGGTTTCACCGGCGAGAGCCGCGAGAACCAGGTCTTTCATCAGGCGGTGGACCGCTCACGGCGCAGCTCGCTGCGCAGCCGCACCTTCCACGTACTTCAGAAGATCGTGGCCGACCTGCTGGTGGGCCTGGGCACGGTGGCACTGATCGCTTTCGGTGCCTATCAGGTCATCAGCGGCTCGATGATGCCGGGCACGTTCCTGGCCTTCCTCACGCTCGTGCTCAAGCTCTATCCCACCGTGCTGGAGTTGATCAGCGGCTTCGCCAAGCTCACCCGATCGACGGCGAGCGTCGATCGCGTCTTCGAGATGCTCGATGCCGACCCGGATGAGGAGAGCGAGGGGCAGGGCCATCGGGCCGGCGCTGCGCCGATCCGCATCCGCGGCCAGATCGAGTACGACGCGGTGACCTTCAGCTACGACCAGGGCCCGCCGGTGCTGCGAAACGTCAGCTTCAAGGTCCGTGCCGGGCAGGTCTGCGGCATCATCGGGCCCAGCGGCGCGGGCAAGAGCACCCTGGTGAGCCTCATTCCCCGGTTCAACGAGCCGACCGTCGGGCGGGTGCTCATCGATGGCCAGGACGTGCGATCGCTGCCGCTGCAGCCGCTGCGCCAGGCGGTGGGGGTGGCCTTCCAGGAGTGCTTCCTGTTCACCAGCTCGATCCTGGAGAACCTGCACTACGCCCGGCCCGATGCCAGCATCGAGGAGATCATCAACGTCGCCCGGGCCACGGGGGCGCACGACTTCATCGTCCGCCTGCCCAACGGTTACGATACGCTGCTGGGAGAGAAGGGCATGAGCCTCTCGCGGGGAGAGAAGCAGCGCATCACGCTGACGCGCGCGATGCTCAAGAACCCGCGGGTGCTGATCCTGGATGAGGCCACCGCCTCGATCGATGCCGTCAGCGCCGCCCGCATCATCCCCGAGATTCTGCGATTCATGAAGGGCAAGACCACACTGATGATCAGCCACCGTTACGAGCTGCTGCGGCACGCCGACGTGCTGCTGCGACTCAACGCCGGCCGCGTGGACTACTTCGGCCCCATGGACGAACCCCTGCTGGCCCAGTTGCTGGCCGAGGGCGGCGCGCCGGCCACCCTGGCGCCGCCGGCCGGAGCCGCGGCGGGCGGCGCCCGGCCCTGGCCGCAGGAGGAGGGCGAGCAATCGACCCGCAAGCAGCCGCCGCGCCGTCGTGCCGGCGACTCCCACGCCGGACTCCAGTTCGTGAACGTGCTGGTGGTGGGCATCCTGACGTGGCTGGCCGCGTCGATGGCGGCGCCGGCCGCGGCCGGCGCCGATGCAGGCGATGCCCCGGCGCCGGCGGCCGCCACCGCCCCCGCGGTCCACCAGGTCGCCGATGCGGATGCACCCGCCGCGCCCCCCCCGTTGCTGGCACAGGCCGACGACCAGGGTGAGCAGCAGGCCGAAGACCAGCAGGAGGATGAGCCCCAGCCGCAGCCCCAGCAGGCCGAGCCGGTGGATGAGCAGGCCGCGGATGAGGAGGAGGAGGAGCCCAGCTTCGGCCATTTCCTGGCCGTGGGGCGGGCCAGCGCGCAGGAGGTCGAGGAGATCGTCGATGTCGTCGCCGCCCACCTTGAGGCCACGCTCGGCTACCGCCGCATCGTGGCCGACCCCGAGGACCTGGCCGTGACCGTGCCCGGCGGCATCCCGCGCGGCAACCTGATCTCCCTCGCCCGGCAAAGGCGCGACGGTCAGCGGCGCACGGTGCAACTGGGCTGGCGCACCTTTGCCAGTCAGCCGGCCCACGTGTGGATCAGCGGCTACATCGAGCATCCCGACGACCCGCAGCCCAATCCCGACATCGAACAGGCCGTCAACCTTCTGGAGGAGGCGCGGCAGTTCATGGACAGCCGCCGGGCGGAGTTGGGCATCGCCGACCTGCGAAGCGAGATCGTCACCCTCAGCTACGTCGAGCCCGACCGCTGCCTGGGCGTGCTGCGCAGCCTCGGCTACCAGACGGTGCAGTTCAAGGATGGCGGCGGCGGCGTCGGCCGCGCCCGCTTCATCGAGGCCGATGAGGACCTCGACCCCGAACGGCTGCCCATCATCGTGGCCATGCCCGACAGCGAGGCCGTCGACCTGGTTGGCGGCACCGGCACCACGACCGGCGCGTTCGGCCTCCAGATGACCCCCGGCGTGGCCACCGAGCTTCCCCATCGCACCAGCGGCGCGCCGATGATGCAGCTCATGATCCTCTACGATCCGGCCCAGCCCCAGCAGTACGCGGACGTGATGCGCCTGATCAACGAGCGCATCGACGTGCCGGCCAGGCAGATCCTGATCGAGGCGATGGTGCTCGAGATCAGCGAGTCCGGCCTGAAGAAACTGGGCGTGCAGTGGGAGCTGGAAAGCCCCGGCTCGACCTTCGAGCAGGTCACCCTCGGGCGGCTGCCGGCGTTCGCGGCCCGGGCCGATGAGCGGCCGACGGTGGACCTGGCCGTTCGCGACATCTTCGGTGAGTTCAAGCTGCGCCTCCAGGCCCTGGTGCGCAGCGGCGAGGCCGAGATCGTCAGCCGCCCCAGCGTGCTGACGCTGGACAACCGCCAGGCCTCGATCCGCGTGGGCGAGGACCTGCCCATCGCCACCAGCGTGGCCGGGGTCACCGCCGACCGGCTCCAGTTCGACTTCCGCTACCTGCCCA
>PUMS01000347.1 GCA_003551485.1 Phycisphaeraceae bacterium
CATCCCACGGCTCCATCAGGCAGGCGTGGTACTCGTAGAAGGCGCGGCGGACCATGCTCATCGACTCATGGTTCTCCCAGGCCTCCGGGATCATCATCATCACCGCCTCCGGCAGCGACCGGCCGGCCATCAGCAGCAGTTCGAGCACGTTGTCGAAGCTGCCCGAATCGCTCGTGCCCGGCTCGTTGACCGGCAGCAGTTTGGCCAGGTCATCGCCCAGCACGCCGCTTTGCAGCAGGCCCTCGCGCGCCCGCATCCAGTTGACGTTGCCCTGGAGGGTGTTGATCTCGCCGTTGTGGCTCATGAACCGCATCGGCTGGGCGCGGTCCCAGGAAGGGAAGGTGTTGGTGCTGAAGCGCGAGTGGACCATCGCCAGGTGCGAGGTGTAGTCGGCATCCTGGAGGTCCAGGTAGTAGCGGTCGACCTGCCCGGCGGTGAGCTGGCCCTTGTAGATGATGACCTTGGTCGACAGCGAGCAGATGTAGAACCAGTGCGCCTGCTCGAGGCCGCTGGTGCGGATGCGGTGGGCGGCCTGCTTGCGGATGACGTAGAGCTTGCGCTCGAAGGCCTCGCGGTCGCCGCGCTGGGCCTCGCCGGCGGCGACGATGAGCATCTCGATCGCCGGCTCGGCGGCGCGGGCGGTGGGGCCGATGTCGGCCGCATCGGCATCCACGGGCACGGTTCGCCAGCCGATGAGCTGCTGGCCGTGCTCGGCGATGACGGCCTCGACCTCCCGCCGCGCTTCGCGACGCTGCGCCTCGTCGCGCGGCAGGAAGACCAGGCCGGCGCCGAAGCTGCCGGGCTCGGGCAGTTCGATGCCCAAATCGCGCTGGGCCACCTTCTGGAGGAAGCCGTGGGGCAGCGCGGTGAGGATGCCGGCGCCGTCGCCGGTGTTGGGCTCGCAGCCGCAGGCGCCGCGATGGTCCATGTTGCGAAGCATCTGGAGCGCATCGGTGATGATGCCGTGCGATGCGCTGCCCTTGATATGGGTGATGAAGCCCACACCGCAGGCATCTTTTTCATGCGCCGGGTCATAGAGGCCGCCGCGGCCGGGCGCTTCGGCGATGGGGGCGACCGGTGCGATGCCCCGGCCGCGGGCATCGGCCCGCAGGGCCTGGCCATCGGCCTGCACGCACAATTCGTGCATGCTGCGCGCCGTGGGGGGCGCGGCGGGCGCGGCGGGCGCGCCGGGTGCGGGGGGCGGTGGGTTCAGCTTGACGCTCATCGTCTGGAACCTCCGATCAGTTGGCCGCCGGTGTCGGCTTCGGGCCCGGCCTCAGTGCCGGACGCGGGTTGACTCATCGTGGCCGCGGCATCTGCCTCGCTGTCGAACGTGGCGGCCTTCTCGACCAGGAAATCGACCAGTGCCTGCGCGGCGGGCGTCAGGCCCCCGCCCTGGCGGTTGCGGCGGCGGTGGATGATGCCCATGGGCCGAACCAGCCGCGGCTCGAGGTCGACCACCGCCAGCGTGCCCGCGGCGACCTCGCGCCCCACGGTGCAGCGGGGCAGGATCGCCACCTGATCGGTCACCGCCACCACGCCCTTGATGGTGTCGACGTTGTCGAACTGGAGGCCGATGTTGGCGTTGACCTGGTGCTCGCGCAGGTAGCGGCGGACGTGGCGGCCCACGGGCAGGTCCTGGTCGAAGCCCACCAGCGGCCAGTCGGCCAGTTCCGCCGCGTCGATGCGCTGCCGCTGCGCCAGGGGGTGGCCGGCGGCGCAGACCACGGCCATCACCTCCTCCCGCAGCGGGATGCAGGCCACATCGCGCCAGCGCTGCGGATAGCTGACCACGCCAAGGTCGCACTCGAATCCGTGGACCGAGTTGTAGACCGCATCGGGATGCTTGTAGGCGATCACC
The DNA here is from genome assembly GCA_003551485.1 of Phycisphaeraceae bacterium. GTDB lineage: Bacteria > Planctomycetota > Phycisphaerae > Phycisphaerales > Phycisphaeraceae > B1Sed10-187. Next base: position 1,862 of record PUMS01000347.1, read on the forward strand.
ACGTTCGCACGCCGGTAACGCTGTTCGAATTGCTCCTTGACCTGCTTGAGCAGCACGATGCCCGCCGAATAGATCGCATCGACCCGGATGGTCCCGGCCGGCTCGGGGTCGAAACTGCGTACGCGTTGCTCCAGATCATCGTATCGCTCAAGAAGCTCGAGGCACTCGCGGGCGAAAAGCTCACCGGCCGGGGTCAGCCCCAGCGGCCGCACCGAGCGGTCGATCAACGTCACCCCCAGCCGCTTCTCCAGCCCGCTGATGCGCTGACTGGCCGCCGACTGGGTGATGCCGTGCTCGGCCGCCGCCTGGCTGAAGCTGCGGTGCTGGACCACGTCGCAGAATAGTCGCAGTGTGAACATGGCGGGGCATGGTAGCATTAACCCTTCTAATGTCAAGTGCGGCCGGTATTCACGGTGCTTCTAATCAGGAGTGCCCGCACCTTTTTCTTGTGCCCGTTGGGCCGGCCCGGGGACGCATTGGATGTAACACCTTGCAGAGTCGAATGTTGTATGCGCGGTGCCACGGGTGGCTCGTCCACCAGTGCATATGACCGACGTCAACGACACTGGCTGACGAGCAGCCAGCGCACCGCCGCCCGTCATTTGCCCCCGCACCGGCGGACTGTCGGCTACAGCCGCACGCTTCGCACCGCATCGACCAGGGCGGCGATGTTCTCCCAGGGCACATCGGGCTCGAGCACGTGGGTGGGGGCGACGATGATGGCGGCACCGTGGCGGGCGTGCTCGGCGATGCGATCGACCACGGCGCGCACATCATCTGTGCTGCCAAAGGGCATCGTCGTCTGCGTACCCACCAGGCCCCAGAAGGCAGCGCGGTCGCGGTAGCGCGGGATGACCTGGTCGTGGGGCATGCACTCGGGCTGGAGGGGGTTGATGATGTCGATGCCCATCTCGATCAGGTCGTCGAGCACTTCCCGGATGTCGCCGTCGGAGTGGTACTTGATCCACACCCGCTGCTTCTGGTTATTGCGGATGGCATCGATCACCTTCTGCAAGCGCGGCTTGAGGTGGTGGCGCCAGAAGTCCGGGGCCATCATCATACCCCGCTGGGTGCCGATGTCATCGCCCAGGCCGATCACATCCACACCCGCGCGGGCACAGCGGCCGGCCTGCTCGGCCGAGCGGCGGGTGTGCCAGTCCAGCAGCCAGTCGCCGATGCCGTTCTGCTCGAGCAGGTCGCAGAAGAGGTTGTCCATGCCGCGGACGTACCACGCGCGTTCAAACACGGTGCACTCCAGGCCCGCATGGGCCACCAGGCCGCGCTGGTGGATGTCGGCCACCTGCTGATCGAGGTGGGCGTAGGCCGCATCGGCGGCGAAGTCCGGCCAGGGCAGGTCTTCGAGTTGCCCGACCGAGGTGATGGACTCGAGCGGGTGCAACATCGTGCGGAAGTGGTAGGCGCGGCCGATGGAGCCCGGCGGCGGCGGCACGTGTACCACGCCGTTGCTGTCGTACTCGGCATCGTCGGGCAGTTCGCAGCCGAGCCGGGCCAGGGCCTGCTTCCACTGCGCTACGGTGCTGGCGATGCGGCAGCCGACGCCTTCGAAGTCGAGGCCGAATGCCCGCCGCGGGTCGCGGGTGCCGGTGCGCTCTTCCAGCTCATCGAGCACCGGCGGCGTCATGGGCATCGCCAGCGGCAACCACCGCGGCCGGCCGCGCTGAATCAGCTCCAGGAAGTTCTCACGGGGTGTCATGGTCGAGCTTTCCCAAAGCGATGGCACCACTTGCGGGCCACGGCTTGCTCGTCAATGCCCTGAACAGCGCTTCAAAGCGGGCCGGCACGGAGCGCGGCCGTCTCGGCCGCATTACGGACTACGGACCCCGGACCCCGGACCCCGGAGCGGCCGGGACGGCCGCGCTCCATGACCCGGACCCGGCAACCGGGACCCGGCATCGACGCCACAACGATCGGCGCGGCATCACGGCTGCTCATCCAGCCGGGTGATGAATGCGTGATGCACGTTGGGTACGGGGCGGTCGAGGTCGCGCAGCATGCGCTGGACCACGGGTTGATGCGTCACCAGCAGCAGCGCGCCTTCGGGCAGGCGCTCCTGCCAGTCCGAGGGCAGGGGGTCGGCGTAGTCGAGCCACGGAACCTCTTGGAGGCGGGAATCGGGCGCCATTTCGTGAACGATCCGCGCCGTCTGCACGCAGCGGGTCCGCGGCGAGGTCCAGATCAGCAGGCCCTCGACCTGCTCGAACTGCTTTGCCGCCTCGCGCACCTGCGATCGGCCGCGCTCGGTGAGGGTGCGTTCCATGCCGCCATCCTCACCGTGCCGCAACACCCAGATGCCCGCCCGCGGGGGCGCCTCGGCTTCGGCTTGGGCCTCGGCCTCGGCTTCGCGCTGGGCTTGGGCTTGGGCTTGGGCCTGGGCCTGGGCCTGGGGGTCGGGCTTCGGCTTCTGCCGCGCTTCGTGAGCGCAGCCGGCCCACGGGCCGGCAAGCAGCAGCAGCAACAGGATGAGGCTTGCAGGCAGCCTGCGGGGATCTGTGCGGTGCAGCATCACGGCCTCCTTCAGGTCACGGTGCCGGCGTGCGGATGATCACCCACCCGATACGCGGGCGATGATCACCCGCCCACCGGCGCATCAGGCCCGCGCAGCGATGGCCTGGCCCATGGCGCGCAGGTGGTCGGGGGTGGTGCCGCAGCAGCCGCCGATGATGCGAAGGCCCATGGCCGCCAGGTCGCGGGCAAGGTCGGCCATCTCTTCGGCGCCGGCGGGGTGGATGAGCGTGCCATCGACCATCTCGGGGCTGCCGGCGTTGGGCTGGAGCATGACAGGGGTCGGGCCGGCGGCCTCGAGCAGTTGCCCGGCGAGGCGGCGGTAGTCATCCAGGCCCAGCGTGGTGCCGCAGTTGGCGCCCACCGCCGCAGCGCCGGCCTCGATCGCGGCGGTGATCGCATCGGGCACGCTCACGCCCATCATGGTGCGGTAGATGCCACTGCCGGCCGGCTGAAAGGCGAAGGTGGCCAGCACGGGCAGGTCGGCAATCTGGCGCGCGGTTTGGATGGCGATGCGCGACTCGGCGTGGTCGGACATGGTCTCGACCACGATCGCATCGGCCCCACCCTCGATCAGGGCCGCGATCTGCCGGTGGAAGATGTCGCGCAGTTCCTGCGCGCTGGTCTCACCCAGCGGTTCGAGAAAGCCGCCGAACGGTCCCACATCGCCCAGCACCCACGCCCCATCGGCCACCTCGCGGGCCAGCGATGCGGCAGCGCGGTTGATGGCATCGACATCGCGCGCTGCGCCGTGCTGGGCCAGGGCGGTGGTGGTGCCCTGGAAGGTGTTGGTCGTCAGCAGGTCGCAGCCGGCAGCGCGGTAGGCGCGGTGGATCGCCCGCACATCATCGGGCCGGTCCAGATTCCACCGCTCGGCCGATTCACCGGGGCTGAGGCCGCGGGCGATCAGTTGCGTGCCCATACCACCATCGCACAGCAGCACGCGCTGGGTCATCGTTTCGATCAGGGGATGGGTCGAGGGGCCGGCCATGGCGTCACTCCGTTTGCCGGTGTCATCAGCGGTCCGCCGCGGCATCGGCCGCGGCGTGTTGCCGGGCCGCCATCGGTTCGAGGTTCACCCCGCGGCCCCACACCGCCCGGGCGGCATGAGCATAATGGATGTAGTGGGCCAGCGGCACATCCGGGGGCACGCGGTGGTCGGGCATGGGGATGAAACCGCCTTCCTCCACCAGCGGCGCCAGGCGGGCGACCTCGGCGTCGATCGCCTCCGGCCCCGCCGCGAGCGTGCGCTTGGAAAACCCGCCCATCATCAGGAGCTCGCGGCCGTATTCGGCCCGGTAGCGCAGCGGGTCGGCGCCCCAAATGCCCACCTCGATGGGGAACATGCAGTTGACCCCGCCCTCCAGCCACAGCGGGATCAGGGCATCGATCTTCCCATCGCAGTCCACCCACACCACCTCGCAGCCGTGCTTCCGGCACAGGTCGGTAATGCGGCGATAGCGCGGCACCAGGTATTTGCGAAAGTGAGCCGGCGACAGAAGCGGCCCGCCGCTGTAGCACATGTCCTCCCACATCGTCACCGCATCGACCCTGGCCCCGGTCTCGAACAGCCGCCCGAGCACGCCCAGGGCAAGCTCGGCCATCGTCTCGACCATCTGCTCGAACCAGGCCGGATCGTCGTAGACGGCCATGGCGATGTTCTCAAGCCCCATCCAGTCGCGCAGGCGGCCGAACAGGCTGCTGCCCGGGGCGAAGAGGGGATGGTCGCGGTCAGGGTCGGCCCAGCTTCGCACGCGCTGATCCCAGTCGGCCGGGTAGCGGGCGGGGTTGTCCGGGTCCAGCCGCGGCAGGTAGTGCTCCCGCCAGCTTGCCCGGTCGACCAGGGTGTGACCCAGGTGCATGGGGATGGAGACGCTGGAGCGTTGCCGCCGCACGATCACCCCATCGCCCTGGCGTTCGGTGTAGACATCGCCATCGTCTTCCAGGATGGCCTGCTCGAAACCGGGGCACAGACCGGCATCAATCCCGGTGTACCACCCGGGCGGTTCCCCGCCGCCGAGGCTGGCATCGAGTCCGAACCAGGTCCTGGCGTTGGCCCGGTTGATGTGCGCCGGCAGACCCTGTGGCTGCCAGGCCGGCAGCGTCTCATCCCAGAAGGAAAAGTCGTACAGCGGCGCACGGTCGCGCGGCTGGTAGCGCATCGTGGCCAGAAAGCGCTGACGGTGGTTCATTACGGAAAACCTCATGATGCGCCGGCGACGGCGTCGGGGCCGCCAGCGGTTGGGGCGCGCGAATCCGACATCGCCGGGGCCAGCTCGGCCGGCTCCTGCGCGCCGGGGAAGCGGCGTTCGATCTCCTCTCGGGCGATGCTCACCCAGCGCGACAGCCGCCACGGCTGGTGGTCGACGGTGTGGGTGTCCTTGAGAATCAGTTCCAGCGGCCCACCGGCGGCGATCTCCAGCGTCCGTGCCACATCGGCGCGGATGCGGGCCTCGTTGAACTCGACGCACACCGGCACCGGATCGGCCTTGCGGCAGAAGATGTACCGCCCGCCCAGCTTCTCGGCCAGCACACGCTGGTTGGCCAGCGGCGCCACCGACACCCGGCGCATCCGCGGGATGCGCTCGAGCACCAGGTCGATGCGGTGCTCGAGCTGCTCGCAGCAGCCGTAGTAATTCAGCCCGAAGCGAGACAGCAGCGGCACCTGGTAGGGCAGGACGAACTCATCGAACATCGACGGTGAGATGCCCACCGTCTCCTGCGATTCACCAAAGCCCCAGAGCTGATCAAGCCGCGGCGGGGAACCGGCCGGAGGCCAGAGCTCATCGGTGAGGCCGATGCCGCCCGAGCCCACACCGTTGGTCTCGTTGTTGGGCGTGAGCAGGCCCTCGCCCTCGGCCCAGTCGATCAGCCGCTTCTGATCATCGTGCAGGAACGCCATGAGCCGATGCAGCGATTCGGGGTCATCGTACATCAGCATCATCATCTGCTCGAGCCCCACCAGGTACACCGCATCCTGGGTCAGCCCCATTGACCACCACATCTGGCCGCGGATTCGCGGCCGCAGCAGATCGCCCAGCAGGTCATCGGCCAGCTCGAGCCGCTGCCGCGTGGCCTGGCGGTCGACGTGGAACCGGCGCGGCCGCAGCTTCTCCAGGTCGCGCGGCAGGTCCTTCAACGGCGGGTCCCAGATGAAGCTGCCGCGGCGGTCGCCCTGCTGACGCGGGATGGGCACACCGTAGTCGCCGATCTCGACCACCCAGGGCACATCGAAGTACGGCTCGGCCACCTGGTCGTCGCGCAGCACCTCGTGGGTACACAGGCGCTGGCGCAACGTCAACTCCCACCTGCGCAGCAGCGGATCGCGGCAGAGGCAGGCCTGCTCGGCCACCAGTTCCGGCCATGAGCCCTCGGGAAAGCACAGCACCATGGGCCGGATCGGCCGCAGGTGGTTGTGCCCCTGCCACAGCCGCCTGCGCTGCACCATCAGCGGCTGGTCGGCGAGGGCGCGTAGGCGCCGGGCCAGATCACGAAGAATCTCTCGGTCCTGGGGCATCGTGCACGCCTCCACCGGCGAGTTCAGTCGTAGCGGCCGTAGGCGTCAACCAGCTCGATCAGGCGCTGGTAGGTCGCCCAGCTCACCGTCGGCGGCACGGAGTGGTCGCTGTGATAGGCATAGCCGCGGGTGGCCATGCCGGCCTGGAACTTGCCGGCGATCTCGGCCTCGAGCGCCTCGAGGTCGTTGCTCCCCATCACCATCACGTCGATGTTGCCAAACAGCGCCAAACGGTCGCCGTAGCGCGGCGCCAGCTTCCGCACGTCCACATCCGCCTTGGCCTCCAGCGGCTGGAGGCAGTCGAAGCCGGCCTCGAGATACAGATCGATCACGGCGTTGATGTTGCCATCGGTGTGGTAGATGAACTTCATGTCGTGGGCGTGGGCCCACTGCACCAGCCGCCGGTGCTGCGGCCAGATCAGTTCGCGGTACATCTTCGGCGAGCAGAAGGTGGCGTGGTTGTAGGCCATGTCACCGTAGCACCACAGGCCGTCGGGCCAGGCCCCCTCGGCGATGACCGCATCGAGGTTGCGCATCACCTCGCTGGTGAACGCCTCGGCCACATCGGCCACCCATTCGGGGTCCTCGGCCATGGCGATGGCGGTCAGTTCATCGCCCATCATGGCCCGGGTCTGCTCGAACGGCTCGACGCAGGCCATGTAGCACCACTTGCCCTTCTCGCGCCCCAATCGCTCGGCCCGCCGCGCGGCGGGCGGGTTGATCTGAAGCCCGCTGTCCAGCAGGGCCGGCTTGTAGATGCGCTGCCACTTCTCGCGGCTGTCGCAGTCGAAGCCCAGGTGCTCGGGCGTGCCGCTCCTGTCGCGCCAGTAGCGCACCAGCTTGCCGTGGCCGTCGCGCACGATGCGGGTCTGGGCATCGACCTCGATCACCTGATCGCGGCCGGCCAGCGGCGCCGGCCAGCACCAGGCGATCTGGTGGAAGTCGCTGCCGAGCATCTCGAGCACGTGCCGGGCATCGCCGTTGAGCCCCTCGCCCTGCCAGCGCTCGATCGTCTCGCCCCAGAACGTGTCGTGCCGCGGCACGCGGTCGTGGTCCTGGCGGGCGAACATCCGCTGGACCCGCTGGCGGCCTGTCAACGTCGCCTCGCATGTCAACGTCGCATTGCTCATCCACATCACTCCATCGCCCGCGGGCCTTTCACCCTGCGGGCATCAGACGTCGGGTTTCCCGCACCACCGCGGCGGCATCCTTCGCATAACCATCGGCACCGATCCGCCGGGCGAAGCTGCTGGTGACCGGCGCGCCGCCGACGATGATCCTGGCCTTCAGCCCCGCGCAGCGCAGCGCGCGTACGGTGCGCTGCATGGCGGGCAGTGTCGTGGTCATCAGCGATGACAAGCCGATGACATCGGCCCCGTAATCACCCGCGGCCTCGATGAAGGTCTCGGGCGAGACGTTGGTTCCCAGGTCCACCACGGCGTAGTTGCTCCCCTTCCACATCATGGCCACCAGGTTCTTGCCGATGTCGTGAAGATCGCCCTGCACCGTGCCGATCACCGCGGTGAACTCGGGGCGGATGCCGGCATCGACCAGCACCGGCTCGAGCACGGCCATGCTTCGCTTCATCGCCCTGGCGGCGGTGAGGACCTCGGGGATGAAGGCCTGCTCGTTGCTGAACCGCCGGCCCACATCGGCCATCCCCGCGGCGAGGGCATCGAGCATCTTCCTGGGCGGCTCACCGGCCGCCACCGCCGCGCGCATCAGGGCCACCGCCTCATCGCGCCGGCCGTGCTCGATGGCCGCGGTGAGGGCGTCAAGGGTGTCGGTGCCGCGCATGGGAAGACTCCCGACGGTGGCGCTACAGCCACCGCCATATGCTCATAATAGGACTGCGATATCCTGATGCAACCCGGCCCAGGCGACACCGATGCTACCCCCCGCCCCGCCCGCCCCGCCCGCCGCGGGCAGCGGAAGGGCAATCAACCCGGAGCGTTGTCGTCTTGACCTCGAAGCGATGCAGGAGGGCATGGCGGGCAGGCGCAACCAGCCCATCTTAGCGCGATATACTGTCAATCGAGGCTTAACCCCCCCGAGTTGACGATGGCCGCTGCCAGCCCGGAGGAACCGATGCGAGCAAACTACAGCCTGCTGCTCCTGCCTGCCCTGATGTTGACCATCCTTCCCTCATGCGGATGCGATGCTTCATCGAGACCCGATCTCGTCGAGCCCATCGGCGACTATACCTGGGTCAGTGGCCAGGTGGAACTGGGCCTGCGGGAAGGTTCACGCGGCGGAGATGAGCACGATCCGGAAGCCTATCTGCGCATCAGCGGCTTTGAAGCAGCGCCTGATGACCTCCGTCTGGCGGCAACGGTCGGAGTGGTGCAGGAGCAGACGGGCATCGCCCGGTGGATGATACGGTACCCCGCGAGGCATCTGACGTCGCCACCATTCGCTCAGGATGGTCGGCCAGCCGCCATTGTGGCCGGATATTTTTCAGATTACGCCATTGAGGCGGGCGCCGACCCGCGCTATCCCATCCGCGTGTTCGTGGATTATGAAATCTGGCAGGGCGATCCTGTGGCCGGCGGCCGCTTGCTCAGGAAGGACACGCTTCTGTCTGAGCCGTTCGACCTCCGCGTTGAATGACGGTCCTGGGATGCGCGTATTGATCGCTCTGTCACCGTCAGTGGTGGAGGCGGCTGGTCAAGGCTTGCCTCCCGAATCAGAAGGTTGCCCATGTCCGGCCATACCGCACTCGACGTTCACCTGCCCGATCAGCCCACGCGGACCATTCACATCGACAGCCAGACCGCGGCCGCAGCCGATCTGACCGACCTGCTCAGCCGTGAGCACCTGCCACTGAACACCCGCTGCGGCCGAAGGGGCCTGTGCGATGGCTGCCTGGTCGAGCTTCACCACGGCGCACTCGAGCGCATCGAGGATGGCCAACGCATTGAGGCCGAGCCGGGCCGCCCCCTGACGCTGAGGGGCTGTGAGCTTCGCCCCGCCCACGGGCCGCGGATCGAACTCACCATCCCGCCCCGGTCCCTGCTCGCCTGCCAGCCGCAGGTGGTCAGCGACTACCAGATCAACGTGAGCTGGGCCTTCGCCCCGCTGCTGGACAACAGCCCCGGCGCCGGGGGCCACCCCGTGGGCATCGCCGTGGATGTGGGCACCACGACGGTGGCCCTTCGCCTGTTGGACCTGACCGATGGCCGGATCATCGACACCGCCAGCGGCCTCAACCGCCAGGCGCACATGGGCGATGATGTGCTCACCCGGATCAACCTCTGCGCCACCGACCCCAGCGCCACCGCTGCGCTCCAGCACGCCCTGGTGGACCAGACCCTCTGCCCGCTGATCCGCACCATGCTCGAGCGCCAGGGCATCGCCGCCGGGCAGGTGCGCGGCCTGGTCCTGGCCGGCAACACCACCATGCTGCACCTGCTGGCCGGCATCGACCCCAGTCCCATGGGCGTGGTGCCCTTCACAGCGGCATTCCTGGACCACCGTACACTCGATGCGGCAACCATCAGCCCGAAGCTGGCCTCGATCCTGTGCCCCGCCGCGGCAGCCGCCCCCGCGGCCGAGCCGCTGCCGGGCAACGGCGATGGCCTTGCGGGTGCAAGCAGCGCTGCCCCCCGGCAGGTGGAAGGCGACAGCGGGGCAATGGATGCGCAGCCTATCGGGAAAACCTCACCTCAGACGGACACGCCTTCCGGGGGCGGGGGCGAAGGAACTTCCGGGGGCGGGGGTGGGGGGGTGATGCATCTGCTGCCGGGGGCGGCGGCGTATGTCGGGGCCGATGTTGTGGCGGGCGTCTTCGCCTCGGGCATGGCCTATGCGCAGCGGCCGGAACTGCTGGTGGACGTGGGCACCAACGGCGAGATCGTGCTGGCCCACGACGACCAGCTCATCGGCTGCGCCACCGCGGCGGGGCCCGCCTTCGAGGGCTCGCGGCTGTCCTGCGGCGTGCGGGCCGGCGACGGCGCCATCAGCCGCGTGAGCATAGACGCCGAGCCCTTCGCCCTGCACACCCAGACCATCGGCAAGGGCCGGCCCATCGGCATCTGCGGCTCGGCCTACGTCGACCTGCTGGCCGAAGCGCGGCGGGTGGGGCTGCTGACCCCCCCGGGCCGATTCGATATCGACGCCATCCCCGCCGCGAAGGGCCTGCTCACCGGCAACGGCCACCAGCGCAGCCTTCGCCTGGTCGAGGGGCGCGGCCGGGCGCCCATCGGCATCACCGAGACCGACATCGCCAGCCTCCTCCAGGCCAAGGCCGCCATCGCCGCGGGCATCCTCACCCTGCTCGAGGCCACCGGCATCGAGCCGGCCGACATCGCCGCGGTCCACCTCGCCGGCGGCTTCGGCATGCACATGGACCCGGCCCACGCCATCGGCTGCGGCCTGCTGCCCGGCTTCGAGCCCCGGCAGGTGCAGATCATGGGCAACACCTCCCTGGCCGGCGCCTACCTGACGATGGTCGACCGCACCGCCCTGGATGAGATCGCCCGCCTCGCCCGCCACATCGAGGTGATCGAACTCAACCAGTGGCCCAGCTTCGAAGACCGCTACATCGACCAACTCGCCCTGCCCTGAAAATAACTCCCTCTCCCTCCGGGAGAGGGCTGGGGTGAGGGGAGACGTACAAGCACCATCCGAGCCCGCCCTCACCCCCGGCCCCTCTCCCGGGGGGAGAGGGGAGAAAGAGCCGCCCGCACTTTTCATCCTCGTGGGTGAGGCGCCAGCCTCATGGGACACGGCCCTGAAAACCGCCCCGGAAGGGAGCAGGCCGTAGGGTGGGTAGAGCGAGGTCTTCCGAGCGACGGCTTCAACAGCGCTCCGCGCTAGACCCACCACTCCGGCGTGGCCGCGACAGGCGCCGGGGCCTTCCCAAGGGTCAGGGAAGGGGGAGCGGGGGCTGAGCCATCCCCCCTGCGGTTCGTGTCGACTTTGTGCAGATCGGGGGGGCAAACCGTGCTCGCACCCGGGGGTGGTGGGTTTCGCTCGCAAAGCCTCGCTCTACCCACCCTACGGCCTGCTTCCTCCCGGGCGATTCTCAGAGCAGTGGGGCCGGGGGTGAGGGCAGGTTCGGACGGTCTCTGCGTATCTCCCCTCACCCCAGCCCTCTCCCGGTGGGAGAGGGAGCCGGAGGGGCCGAATGCTCAGAGGCGAGGGCGGTGACGGCGCGGGCATACTCCTGCATGAGCGTGGCCCGGCCGTGGCCGAACAGTTCCAGGTACTCCATCGCGCGCGTGCAGCCGACATAGAAGGCGGCGCGCCCGGTGACGTCGGGCTCGAAGCTCTGGGCCGAGGCCAGCAGCACGCAGTATTTGTCGTAGCCCTTGGCCGAGGCCACCGTCGAGACCGTCAGGTGGTTGGTCGAACCCAGCAGCCGGTCCTTGCTGGCCGTGGCCAGGTGGATGCCCGCCACCGGCAGCTTTGCCGCCTCCAGCGCCGTCACCAGGTCCTGCGTCCGCGAACGGGTCATGCTCAGCACCAGGATGTCCTCGGGCCGGACCTCCTGCTCGGTCAGCAGCCAGCGCAGCCGCTCGATGATCGCGCGTTCCTCGTGTCGCGGGCTTGTCACCGTCGAGATGCGCGGCCCAAGCCCCTCGCGCCGGGCAAAGCCGATGCGGTAGCAGTCGCCGTCGCGGCGGATCAGCCCCTTCTGCTCGAGGGTCAGCAGGTCGCCGAAGTCGCGCGTGGGCACGCGCGCCCGCCCGGCGGCGAAGCAGCCGTAGAGCACGTTGAAGGCCGGCTCGATGATCTGCCGCGTGTTGCGGAAGCACTCATCCATGACAAAGGCGCGACCGCCGCGAACGTTGATGCCCAGCGACTGCCAGTTGGGCCGGCGGCGGCCGTAGAGGTTCTGGGCGTCATCGTAGAAGATGTAGAGGTTGGGCTCCTCATCGCCGCGGCGCCGGCACAGGTGCTGAAGCAGCCGGAACTCCTCCTCATCGAAGTCCTGGCCCTCATCCACGTACACCGCATCGTAGAGCACGCGGTCGGCAAGCTCGCGCTGATGCTCGAGCACGTGCCCGAGCTCGGCCCGGTACTGCCGCGCCCGCGCGGCCTCATCGGCGGTGTCGATCGGCTGATACCGCCACAGCCCCTGGCGCGACAGGTGCCACATCAGCCGGTTGAAGGCGAACACCTCGACCGCATCCGGCGGCACCGCCGCGCCGCTGCGCTGGCGGTAGGCCTGCGCGATCTTCTTTCGCAGGAACGGCACCAGCGTGCGGTTGAAGCACACCGCCAGCAGTCGCGGCGGGCGCGGCGGGGGCTCGAACAACTCACCCGATTGCTGCCCGGCCCGCGCCAGCCGCCGGGCGAGGTTGTTGGCCAGCACGATCGTCTTGCCGCTGCCGGCCACGCCGCGCACCAGCCGCGGCCCCTCCGCCCAGTTCTGGCTCGAGAGGCGCTGCTGCTCGGTCGAGAGGGCCTTGTAGGCCTCCGCCGCCTCATCGAAGGCCGCGCCCAGCGTGCCCCCGCACACCGGCCGCGGGCGCCGCTCGCGCGGCTCGAAATAGAGCACCGATGAGTCACCGAACGCCCGGAACACCACCCGAAGCTGCCCGGTCGCACACCCCTCCAGCCCCCACGCCGCCAGCAGGCGCGAGGCGCGGCCGGTGATCCGGTCGGCCAGGCGAAGCGGGGAAAGGTCATCGGCGAACAGCAACTCATCAGGACACCACGCATCCTCACCGAACCGCGCCATCCACGCCGCGCGGCGGATTTCGGGAAAGACCACCCAGTAGGCAAACGGCACCGCCGGCTCGGCCCCATTCAGCCGCTGCGCGGCATCCTTGATATCGAACATCGCATCACGCACCTGCGCGATGACGTTGCGCCGCCGCAGCCCGCCGCGGTAGCGGATGCGGCACTGCCCGCCGGGCTCGATGGCCTCGATCTGCTCGAGGGCGATCTGCTTGACCTCGAACACCTGCACGCCCGCCCGCGGGGCGATGAGCACCGCATCGGGCGGGCGGCGGGTGTTGCGGATCAGCGTCGGC
>PUMS01000064.1 GCA_003551485.1 Phycisphaeraceae bacterium
CTTCGAGCTGGACCGCCACCATTTCCTCTTCGGCACCGCCGTCACCGGCAACCCCGCCGATGAAGAAAGCGAAACCGAACGGCGCTACCGCCGCTTCATCCTCGAGCACTTCAACGCCCTGATCTGCGAGAACGCGATGAAGTGGTACTCGGTCGAGGCCGAGCCCGGCCGCATCCGCTTCGACTACGCCGATCGTCTGATGGCCTTCGCCGAGGAACACGGCCTGGCGATGCGCGGCCACACGCTGTTCTGGGCCAAGCCCCACTGGGTCCAGGACTGGATTCACGAGCTGGATGATGATGACCTGCGCCAGGCGATCGACGACCACCTCGAGCGCATGGTCCGGCGCTACCGCGGCCGGCTGATCGCCTGGGACGTGTGCAACGAGATGCTCACCGGCCACTTCTTCCGCGACCGGCTCGGTGAGGACATCCACATCCACATGTTCCAGCGCGCCCACGAGCTGGACCCGCACACCCCGCTGCACGTCAACGAGTACGACATCCTCGGCAACGATGCCAAGACCGACCGATACATCGCCATGGTCCGGCGGATGAAGAAGGCCGGGGCGCCCATCCACGGCATCGGCATCCAGGAGCACGCCGCGCAGCATTTCATCGACCGGCCACGGGCCGGTCAGCTCGGGCGTCCGATCGTGCCGCAGGATGTCTGGTCGCGCCTGGACCGCATCGCCGAGGCCTTCCCCGAGCTGCCGATCCAGCTCACCGAGATCAGCTCGCGCACGCCCGATGCCCAGCGCCGGGCCGAATCGCTCGAGATGCTGTTCTACACCGCCTTCGCCCACCCCCAGGTCGAGGGCATCCTGCTGTGGGGCTTCTGGCGGGGCCGCCACTTCGCCGGCGAAGAGGCCGCACTGATCGACCGCAACTGGAACCTGCTGCCCGCCGGCCAGCGCATCAGCGAACTGCTGACCCGGACCTGGCACACCCGCGGCTCGGCATTCACCGGCCGCCGGGGCGTGGTGGAACTGCGCGGCTTCTTCGGCACCTACCGCATCACCGCCACCACGCCCGAGGGCGAAATCCTCGAAGGCCGCATCGACCTGTTGCCCGATCAGCGCGAGGCGACGGTGGCGCTGCACCCGGCCTCGCACTGAGCGGATGCGGCGGCGCGGCAGCACTCCGGTTCGATTTACCAGCGGTGCGGATGCGGGTATCCTGCTGGCTGACCTTGAGCGGATGTACGAGCATGAGCAAAGGGGGCCACTGTGTCCGAGCCGATCAAGACCTACCTCAGCCAGCTTCAGCAGAACCTCCGGGCCGGCAACGCCACCGAGCACACCCACCGCGCCGCCCTGCAAACGCTGCTCCAGGCGCTGGGCAAGGGCATCCAGGCCACCAACGAACCCCGCCACCGCACCGACTGCGGCGCCCCGGACATGGCCATCCTCCGCACCCGCGGCCACCTGGCCATCGGCCACCTCGAGGCCAAGGACATCGGCGTCAGCCTCGGCGACGTGCAGAAAACCAACCAGCTCAAGCGCTACCGCAAGTACCTGCCCAACCTCATCCTCACCGACTACATCCACTTCCGCTGGTACGTCAACGGTGAGCAATGGGGCGAAGCCTCCGTCGGCACCGCCGACCCCGCCACCGGCCGCATCCGCTCGAGCCCTGCCCAGCAGGAGCAGGTGGTCAAGCTGCTGGGCGCCTTCCTCGAGCAGGGGCCGCAGCCGATCAACAAGCCCAGGGCCCTGGCCGAGCGCCTGGCGCGCCTGACGCACATGATCCGCGACATCGTCGTGCAGGCTCATGCCGCCGGGCAGGTGTCGCCCATCCTGCACGACCTGCGCCAGGTGCTGGCCGACAATCTCATCCCCGACCTGCTCAACGATGAGCGCACCGCGCAGTTTGCCGACCTCTACGCCCAGACGCTGACCTACGGCCTCTTCGCCGCCCGTGCCCACCAGGCCCACGTCGGCGGCCGGTTCAATCTTCACGAAGCGGCCCGCGAAATCCCCCGGACCAATCCGCTGCTGCGCCAGCTTTTCAACGCCATCACCGGGCCCGACTTCGACGATGAGCCCTACGCAGGCTTCGTCAGCGAGATCGTCGCCGTCCTCCAGAACACGGCCATCGAGGAAATCCTCGAAGACTTCGGCCGCGCCCAGGTGCGCCAGGACCCGATCCTGCACTTCTACGAGACCTTCCTGGCCACCTACGACCCCGAGGTGCGCGAGCGCCGCGGCGTCTATTACACTCCCGAGCCCGTCGTCCGCTACATCGTCCGCAGCGTCGACCACCTGCTGAAGACGCAGTTCAAGATCACCGATGGCCTCGCCGACCGCGAAACCATCACCTACAAGCCGGCCCACGAACACGGCCACCCCGACCTGCAACTGCCCACTGCGCACCGCACGCTCATCCTCGACCCCGCCGCCGGCACCGGCACGTTCCTGTACGAAGTGGTCGAAACCATCCGCGAAACCTTCCGCCGCAAGCGCCGCGGCGGCATCTGGAACGACTATGTTCACGATCACCTGCTGCCGCGCATCTTCGGCTTCGAGTTGCTCATGGCCCCCTACGCCATGGCCCACCTCAAGCTCGGGATGCAGCTTGCCGGCCAGGACCTGCCGCCCGCCGAGCAGAACCTGCTGCGCTACGGCTTCGAGACCGATGACCGACTCCAGGTCTATCTGACCAACACGCTCGAGCAGGTGGAGCAGCACACCCAGGCCGCGCTCGGCCCGATGCAACGCGCCATCAGCGAGGAGGCCCGCCAGGCACGCCGCGTCAAGCGCGAGCTGCCCATCCTCGTCGTGCTGGGCAACCCGCCGTATTCGGGCATCTCATCCAACCAGGGCGAGTGGATCGACGGCCTGCTCAAGGGAACCCTGCCCGATGGCACCTCCACCGCCAGCTACTACCACGTGGACGGCAAGCCCCTCGGCGAACGCAAGCTCTGGCTTCAGGATGACTATGTCAAGTTCATCCGCTGGGCGCAGTGGCGGCTGGAGCAGACCGGGCAGGGCATCCCGCGCTTGGTAGAGTAGAAGAAGAAACTAACAGATACGCCGGGCATCCGGCTTTAGGGTAGGTGTATATATGAGATTTATACCCGTTTTTAAAAACGACATACCTTATAGTTGCGATATTCGTATAGCAGGGACTACTTTTAACTTCACCTTTAACTATAATTCACAAGGTGATTTTTTTACAGTAGACTTAGAAAAGGGTGATGAGGTTCTGGCTGTAGGTGAAAAGGTAGTCTACGGCAGGGCGATGTTCTCCTCTTTCCTTGATGCAAGGTTCCCAGCTTGGCCAATCATACCTTTTGATATGGCCGCTAGTGTTGACAGGGTAGGCTGGAGAGAGCTAGGCAGTGATGTTTTCCTATTCGTGATAGACCCGGA
>PUMS01000258.1 GCA_003551485.1 Phycisphaeraceae bacterium
AGGCATCGAAGCCACGCGCGCCTTCGCCGTGGACTTCTCAGGCGACGCCGGTGCACCGGGCCTGTTCGCCATCGTCGACCGCATCACGGGCGAGCAGAGCAAGCAGTGGACGCTGCACGTGCCGGACCTTGCCGGCAGCGAGGTGACCATCGAGGACAACCGCTTCACCGTGCGCAAGGGCGATGCCACGCTCACCGCCACCTTCATCACCCCCGCCGAGGTCGACATCGAGAAGAAACTCGACTACACAACCGAGGTCTACTTCCGGGTGGGGAGGGTCAGCGACTCAGGATACGGTACCTACCGTCGCGACGTTATGACCGCCACCGCCGCCGACCCCACGGAGGGCGAGTTCTTCGTCGTGATGACACTTCAGCGCGGCGAAGCGCCGCCGGTGAACGTCACCGGCAGCGGCCTGGATGCCATCGCCACCGTCGGCGAGCGCAAAATCCGCTTCGATGGCGAGCGCATCCTGCTGGAAGACTGACCGCGGCCGGCGCTGCGGGTCACATGCAGTGGCCGTCGCCGCAGCCGGGCATTGACCCTCGGCGTGTGTGATGGGTGTGTGGATCGTTGGTCTGAAAATCAGGGAGGCTACCATGAGCGTGCATCACATCCTGCCGGTTCTGTGCATCGCGGCGTCGCTGGCGTGGCCCCCACCGTCCGCGGTGGCCGGCGCTGAGTTGGAAGGTGAGATCACCATCGTCCTCGAGGGCGCCCTTGCCGTTAACTACCGCGGCGGTGACGCCCCCGGCCGGCCCCTGAGCATCCATCTCACACGCGAAGACGGCGAGTGGACCGAGGCCTGGGGCAAGGCGATGAACTTCAACAAGGCCCTGCACGAGGTCTCCATCGCCGAATCGCAGATCACTGATGAGGCCATCGAACTGGTGCTCGAGGTGAACGTGCGGCGGGACTTGTGGATCGCCGGCGGCCCGGCGCAGTACACCGTCCACCTCGAGCGCCGATCCGCGGCCGATGGCCGCATCCTCTCGCCCCACCCCCTGCTACGTACCGCTTCGGCCCGCGAGGAGCTTCGCGGCCACTTCCAGGGCCGCTTCGATGGCCCCCACGCCAGCTACAAGCCCGTCGGTGATGCGGTGGGTGCCCTCTGGCCGTCGCGTGCCACCCACGCCGAGTACGAGTTGAGGCAGACGCTGCACCGGCCGCGACTGCTGCTTCGAGAGGATGAGCTTGCAAGGCTGCGCCAGCGGCTGGAGACGCCCCTCGGCCGCGCTGTGCTCGAGCGGCTCGAGCAGTCGGCTGCCCGCGGGGGCCGGCCGGACACGGCCATTGGCAACGCCATCCTCTACCGGCTGACCGAGGATGATGCCTACGCCGAGGCCGCCGCCGAACAGGCCGAGCGCGAGATGACCGATCCGCAACGGCCCGAGGAACATGAGACGCACCAGTCCACCTTCTGGGCCGACCGTGCTCACCGCGTGGCCTATGCCTATGACCTCTGCGCTGATATTTGGTCGAGCGAGTTCCGCGAGAAGGTGGCCGAGTACCTTGACCCGATCAGCCACAGCGGCCTCTACACGCCCCACCAGTGGGGCTCGGGCGCGATCATCACGCCCGGCCAGAGGCAGTCTGACAAGATGTACGCCGGCTGCGGCATCTCCGCGATGGCGCTCTGGGGCCGGCCCGGCGATCCACCGAGGCCGCCGGCCACCGAAGGGGCGATCGGCGCGTTGCAGGAGCGCTTCGGCGCTGCCGACGGCACGACCCTCGAGCAGCGTCTCGAACGCTACCGCCGCCAGATCGCGCGCTGGCGCGAGGCCGGCGGCGCCAACCGCAAGTACCTCGATGATGCCCACTACGCCCGGCACATGGTCCTCACCGGCGCCCTGCGCGCCGTGGGTGAGGGCGGCACCGGCGGCTTTCCCTATACATGGGACTTCGCCCTGGCCTGGCGCAGCATGTTCGGCCGCGACATCTCCAGCCGGCCCGACCTGTCCCGCGCGGCGGTCAAGCCGATGCTGACCACCGCCTGGGACCGCGGCGAGGATGGGCGCCCGCGGCCGCGGGCGATGCTCGGGACGCGAATCCCCACCGGGCAGATGCTTGCGCGCATGCTCGCCCTGGCCGAAGATGACCTGAAACCGGCGGTGGTCTGGTACTGGCTCAACCTCGCGGGCATCGAGGCCTCGGACCTAACCACCGATGCCGGTGCCCGCCGGCTGCTTCAGACCATCGCCCTCGACGACCCGCTGGCGATGGCCTACGTGCTGCGCTACATGCCCGAGGCTCCTGAAGCGATCGAACCGGCCCAGCGCATCCCCCGCATTCTGCTGGCCGAAACCCCCGGCACGCTTTGGGCACGAAGCGATTTCACCGACCCCGACGACACCATCCTCGCCCGCTTCACCGCCAAGCAGATGGGCGCCTCAGGTCCCACCCGCCATGATGTGGGCGCGCGGGCGGGCCACTTCGAGATATACGGCCTCGGCCATCACTGGGCGGCCTACGACCGCGGCGACATGCTCGCCCGCCAGCGCTTCAACGTGGTGCAACTGACCGACATGCACGTCAACGGCTGGGCGCGGGGTCAACTCCTGGACTTCGTCGAGAAGCCCGACCTGCCCGCGGCTTCGCTCACGCAGGACCTCAGCGCGGCCTACCGGCGGCTCGACCGCCGCACCGTCACCCGCACCGTCACGCAGACGCGCGGTAACCTGACCATCGACCGGCCCGTGACCCAGACGCGAAACTTCATCACCGATGAAGGCATCGAGGCCACGCGAAGCTTCGCGGTGGACTTCTCCGGCGAATGCGGCGCGCCGGGCCTGTTCGCCGTCGTCGACCGCATCACCGGCGATCAGGCCAGGGAGTGGACCCTGCACGTGCCCGAGCTTTCCAGCAGCGACGTCACGATCGAAGACAACCGCTTCACCGTGCGCAAGGGCGATGCCACGCTCACCGCCACCTTCATCGCCCCGGCGGATGTGCGCATCAACAAGCGCCTCGGCCACGCCGGCGAGGTGTTCTTCATCCGCGGCAAGTCCCAGGGCTTCGAGACCTACCGCCGCGATGTCATCACCGCCACCGCCGCCGACCCTGCGGAGGGCGAGTTCTTCGTCGTGATGACCCTCCAGCGCGGCGATGCGCCGGCGGTGCGGATCGACGGCAGCGGCCTCGACGCTGCGGTCACCATCGGCGACCGTACCCTCCGCTTCGATGACGGGCGCATCCTGCTGGGGCCGGGCTGACCCTGCCGCCGGTGCCGCCAGGGACCAGAAGAAAAACGGCACCTCTCGTGCAATGGGGGGCGCTCGCGGTACGTTGCATGAGCAAGTTGTCCTTTGTACGCTGAAACGGCAGGAAAAAAACCATCCCGTCCCCCCCCCACCCCCACTCCCCT
>PUMS01000158.1 GCA_003551485.1 Phycisphaeraceae bacterium
ACATGACTTGCTCCTGTCACTCTTTGTAGTGCAGCACCCCATCGGCGATCCGCGCTGATGCCGGTTCACCGTTGATGCGAAGCCGCGGCCGCCCGTCCACGGGCAGCCTCATCGCGCGCAGGTCGCCGGTGACATCGACCTGCCCGGCCCCGATGCGCACCAGCACCGCGCCGCTGAAGGTGTACGATTCGGCCTCATCGCCAAGCGTCACCACCCGTTCGGGCGAGGTTCCGAACGTCAGCAGCACCCGGTCATCGACCCCGGCACCGTCGCGGCCCTCGATGGCCACTGCCACCGCTTCCTCCTGCTGCGCAATGCGGCGGAAGCGGTCGATGTGCCAGCGGCCGCGCTCGAACGGCTCGTGCAGCACGATGAAGGTGGTCACCGCCGCCTCACGGCCGGCGATGATCGACACGCCCCCGGTCTCGCGCACATCGCGGAAGGTGTATCGGGGCGCATCCTCGGCCTCATCGCCGTCTTCCGCTTCCACCTCCTCCGGCGCCTCGGCCGGCTCGAGGGGGAGCAGTTCGAGCTCGGTCACACCGCGGTCGGCCGCATCGTACTCGCGGTCCCGCCGCGGCAGGGCGAAGCGCTGCTCGGCCCGGTCGCCGCGCTGCCGCACCGGCCGGGCGCCCAGCGCATCGGGCGTGCGGGCGTAATAGGCCAGCGTGTCCGGCTCACCGAGCATCGTCAGCCGCACACCGACCTCGCGGTCGTACCAGCCATCGCCCAGCAGTTGCTCCTCGGCCTCGGGCGTGCGCGACTGGAGAGCGACCAACGACCACGTGCTGTCACCGACGTCGCGGCGCCTTGCATCGATCCACGGCACGCCGCCTTCGCGCGCCGGGCCGAGCAGTCGATCCAGATCGTCCGTCGACTGCCACTGCCCCGGCTGCTCGGGATGGCCGTGGCCCAGCGCGTGAACGAGCCAGTGATACCGCCGCGGCGTGTCGCTTTCCAGATGGAACAGGTCCACCATGTAACGGTCGGTGAGGATGAGGCAGCGTTCCATGGCCACGCCGGGGTACATCTGCTGCACCCGCGGCCCGCTCTCATTCTTGCCCTCATCATCGCCCTCGCGTGCGGGCAGTTCGATCACCGGCACGCGCACGCCCACGAAGCGCATAGAGCCATCGAAACTTTGGCGCAGTTCCATCTTCTCGGCAGCGCGCGGCCACACCGGCCGCATCACGTACACGCCCTGCTCGACCACGCGGCCGAGCACGAGGTTATCCACCGCCACGGTGTTGTGCGCCCGCGCTGCGGCGGCCCAGTTGGCCCCATCATCGTGCTGGCTCGCGCCGTGGCTGAAACGGTACAGCGGCCTGTTGAACGCGACAAGGCCCTTCAGCCCCAGGTAGCTGCCGATCGGCCGGCGGCGTTGCACATGCACGGGAAGCTGCAACGTCGCCGCGGGTGCCGGCGACGTCCAGTACCGCTCACCGTGCTCGCTGCGCAGCAGCGCCAGGCCCAGGCCCTCGCTGACCATCGACGGCGCCGCCGGCACGCTCACCTCCGCCGGGTCGATCGGGTCGATGCCCCAGTAGAGTGAGGGGATGTATTGCGACTCACCTGGCGCCCGCATCTGTGCCAGCAGGAAGTCGAACCCGCCATCCGGCCAGCGCCGATGGGCCAGTTCGAGCACCAGCGGCAGGTGCATCCGCGCCTCACCGGACATGAACGGCTCATACCGCTTCTCATCCGGCGAGCCCGCCCAGTGCGGCCAGCCGCCCTGCCCGTCGGGCAGGTGGCCGACCACCAGCGGCGCGGCAATCAGTTCGGGCACCTGCCGCCGCAGTGGAAAGGAGAAATACATGCCCACGTCCATGCCCATGTCGCGCATCGCCGAGCGGATCATGAATGGCCGCCCGCCCGGAACCTCGATCAGGGGGTCGGCCATCTTGACCATGCCCGCAAGCCACTGCTTCATGACCACGCCCGAGCGGCTGCGATAGCCAAAGCCCAGTTCATCCAGACCCAGCCGCTCGACCCCGCGGCACCAGAGCATGATGTGGCCGAGGTTCTTGTGCGGCGGATTGCCCCTGCCGGGCGCGAAGCGGCCGTCGATCATCGCATCGAAATACTCGCGGAGGCCGCCGGGGGCGTTGAAGAAGCCGCGGATGATCCGCTCATCACGCGTCACCAGCGCGCAGATGGCGTGGCTGGCCATGCGAGGGTAATGCTCCCACGTGCGAAGGTGCTCGCGCTCGATGGCATGCACCGCCATGGTGCGGAACGTGGCCAGCAGGAAGCGCCGCTGGGCATCGGTCAGTTCATCGTAAAGCGCATCGAAGCGCAGCGCCATCTCGTAGTGGTCCACGTGGTGCCACTGCCAGTCGAAGCTGTCGCGGATGTCGGGCGGCGCGGCGATGAAGTCCAGCAGCGCCTGCTTCTCCAGGGCCACGCCGTCGCGCCTGTCGAAGACGATGAAGCGGAAGAGGTTGTCCACGCCAAGGCGCTGATGCGGCTCGCGGCCATCCTCGAGCATCTTCTCCGCCGCGCGCTGCGCCCACGGCTCGTTGGCCACCAGCTCGCGGATTCGCTTCACATCCTCATCGTTCCACAGAATGAACGGATGCGGCACATCGCGCGGCGAAGCCGGCGCTGCGGCCCGCGCCCCGGCATCCTCACCCGGCGCCGCCGAGGCCGGCATCGTACCGAGGCCGCCAACCGCCAGGAGCGCAAGCAGCGAGCTCAGCCCGTAGACGCCCGTCCATCGCATGCCCTGCATCTGCATCGCGGCTTTCCTCATCACTCGATCACTCGCGGATCAGCACCGCTTCACACAGGTTCACCCGCGCGCCCACGCCCAGGCGTTCGGGTACGAAATCGACCCGCACCGTCAACTCCCCGGCCCCGGCAAGGTCCACGTTCAACGGCTTCGGCGGCTTCGAGCGGTCCAGACGCAGCCGGTCGATCACCGCGCGGCCGTCAACGTGTACGCTCAACTCCGCCGCGCCGTGCGGCAGGTCGCCGTCGATGCCCGCCACCGCCGTCAGCCGCGCATATTGCCCATCGAGCGGCCATGTCAGTTCCGACTGCGCGGCCAGGCCCAGGCCCTGCTCGTAGACCCGATCATCCAGCCGTAGCGGCCGGCCCGCGGCCGAAAGGTTGACCCGCGGCGAAAACGTCTCATCGAACCACGGCACGATACGCACCGAAGCTGCTTCCAGCGCGCTAAGGGCCACGACTCTGTCGCTGACCAACTCGGCCCCGGCCGCATCGTCCACCGCCAGCACGATGCGCCCCGCCGCGCCCCCTTCCACCGTCAGGCGGCCATCGCCCACCGCCACCGAGGTGAACGCCAGGCGGCTGCCATCGCCGGTGAGGATGAATCCCGCAGCGTCCGCCCGCGGCGGTGGAGCCAGTTCGGCCATCTCGATCAGCCGAACGCGCGCCAGCGGCAGCGGCGTGGCGGCGCCATCGTAGTTGAGCACGATCTGTTGCTGGTCGATCGACTCGAGGATGCCGCCGAGGCGCATCACGCCGTCGGCCCCGGCGGTGATGAGCAACTGATCCTCCCCGCCGCGCTGCACCCCCTGCTCGCGGCGCAGGCGGTCGACCTGGCGCGGCGTCCGCCCCCCGCCCGGCCGCAGGATGCGGACGATGCGCTCGACCGGCAGGTTCAGACGCTGCCCGAAGGCGGTCTCGACGGTAAGTTGCGTCCCGGCGAGCCGGACCGACCGCACGGCCAGGAGGGAGTCATCATCGAGCACGACCACCGCCTGCCCCGGCCGCTGCATGACCGGCACCGGCGGCGCTGCCACCAGGGCGATGCGGCGCACCCGCGCGCGCTCGATCTCGCTGATCTCGCCATCCTCACCGCGCAGGACCACGGCTTGCGCGGTGACCGCGCTGACCTGTCCGCGCACAGGCTCGCCCTCGTAGAGGTGAACCACGTGCGTATCGGCCGCGGCAACCGCGGCCCACAGCACGGCCGCGATGACAGCCGGCGCGGCGATCCACCTCAAGCGACTTTCAGCGGCATCCGTCATGGCTGCTGCTCGGCCCCTTCGCGGGTCTCGGCCTCGGACATTCGCCGGTAATAGGCCTCGAGCATGTCGCGGTAGCGTTGCGGGTAGCGCTCGTAGAGCTGTTCCAGCACCTGCTGACGCTCTCGCGGCCGCAACGCGCCCCAGTCATCATCGCCGGTCATGGACACGTCCATCTCGGTGAGGAACTGGTCGGGGTTGGCCCCTTCGCGCAGGGTCGATTCCTCGGCACCCTGTGCGATCACGTCCATGTGCTCGAGAAACGGCCGCTCCTCCTCCTCGGCCAGGGCCATCATCTGCGACAGGTACTGCATGATGTCCTGCTGCGCTGCCTGGGTCAGTTCACCGATCTCGAAGCGCTCCAGCCGCCGCGCCGCCTCCGCCGCGCGGCGGGCGCCGAGGCGGTAGGGGTCGACGGCCATGAGCTGCTCGACCTTCAGCGCCAGCCGCAGGTTCTCCTCATCGCTGAGCAGGTCCGCATGACGGGCCGCGATCTGCTGGATCAGCGGGATGGCGAAGTGGGCGCGGCCGGTCCTTTCGTAGATGTTAGCGGCGCGCCGTCTCGCGGTGGCGCTGAAAGTGAGGTTGTCCGGCATCTTGCCGAAAACCACCTGGTAGCCGATGACCGCTTCGCGGAGGCTGCCCAGCCGCGCCAGGCACTCGGCCTGAAGGAACCGGGTGATGGTGTATTGATACGGCGGCATCGTGTTGTGCTGATAGCTCGCCTTGACCAGCGTGACCACCTCCTCGAGCAGCGGGGTCCAGGCATCGGCCGCCTCCTGCCAGCGGCCATCGCGATAGTGCTCGTACCCCGCGGCGAACTCCTCGTGCAGCGCTGCCAGGGTCGAGGCGATGCGCTCGAGGTTGTCCTGCACGGTATCGACGGCCCCATCCTCGAGCCGCTCGACGGCCTCGTTCACCGCCGCCGGGTCGTACTCGGCGGTCCGCCGAAGCTCCGCGGCGAACACCGCGCGCTCCGCCGCCAGGCGCACGGCCGCGGCTTCGCCCAGCGCTTCGGCGGCGGGATAATCCACCGGCTCGATCGTGAGCAGGTCCGCCTCCTGCGGTGCGCTGTGGCCGCGGGCGGGGGGCGGGTGGACCGCCGCCCCCAGCACCATCGCCAGCATCACCGCCGCGGCCGGCGTCATCATCTGCGTCGCGCGCAAGTTGGATCGTGTCTTCTTCATGGTTCGCTCCTGCGGTCGTCGCCGGCGTGCATGTCGAGCGTGTCCGGCCGCGGCGGGTCCTGCGGCCGCCAGCGCAGCTCGATGTCGCGCGCCAGGAAGTAGATGAACCGGGCAACCTCCGACTGAAGGTGCACCAGCCGGCGGTAGTCCGCGCCCGCCGCCTCATCCAGCGGCCCTTCCCGCCGCAGCGCATCGAGTTCCTCCGTGCGGCGGTTGATCTGTGCCTGCATGTCCATGAGCATCCGCAGTTCGGCGATCCGGCCGCGGTTGCTCACGTCCACGCTGCCGAAGCTGTTGTCGGCCCAATCCGGCGGCGGCACGGTGTCATCGCCGTCATCGCCGGCCATCGCCCGGTGCATGGCCGCCAGCCGTTCCTCGATGTCGGTCTGGATGCGCTGCGTGCGCGGACCGGGGTCGCGATCCCGGAGCCTGGCCTCCGCGGCCTTGATGTCGGCCTCGACCAGTTCCAGCAGCAGCGGCACGACGGGAGGAAAGGTGATGAGCCGATTCGAGCTCATGCTGATGGACATGATGTAGACCATCTCCTCGATGCGGACACCCACCTGGGCCTGAACGTTGGCCGTGGCCATGAGCCGGATCAACTCCGGCCGGGCGAACGAGCCGTCATCGGCGCGTCGCTCCCAGATATCCAGCGTGTATTCCGAGGCCTGGCTCTGCACGACCATGGCGTGCTCGAGGATGCCCAGCCACTGCATGCGCAGTTCCTCGATGAGCATGGGCACCACCTTGAACAGGCCCGTTTCGAGCGTGTCGATGGCCAGTTCGAGGATGGCGATCACCTCGCGCTGCTGCGCGTTGGCCCGCCCGGCATCCTGCTGGCCCAGGTGTTCGGCCGCCAGCGCGGCGTGGTCGCGAGCGCGGCGCAGTTCGAGTCGCACCTCGTTGGCCAGTGCCGCGATGTCCGGCTCATCGGCCACCGTGGCCCGCACGATGTCATCCAGCGCCGCCGCGATCCACTGCTGGGCCTCGCCCTGCTCGCTCCATGCCGGCTCCCGCCTCAGCGCTGCGATGCGCTGGGCCGCGGCCTCGACACCTTGACGCGCCAGTGTCAACGACCGCGCCATGCGATGCTGGTGTCCGATCGCCGCCTCGGCATCGTATTGGCCAAGCGCCTCGGCCGCGGCTTCAACGGCGGCGGTGAGCGCACGGGTCCGGGCCTGCATTGTCTCGTCGTCGTCGTCGGGCCCGCTCGGCCGGCCCGAAGCCTGCGGCTCGAGCTGCGGCATTGCCGCCGCCAGCCGGACCGCCTCGGTCGCGGGCTCGATCAGCGCCCGCTGCAACGTCATGGCCTCGATCATCGCGCGCGAACCGCCCAAACCCCCCATGGCGCTGCGCTGCGAGGCGATGGCATCGCCGATGAGCGTGCCCGCCTCGGCATAGGCCACCTGCGCTTCGCGCAGATGGTCGGCCTCCAGGGCGGTGATGGCGTTTGTCAGTTCCTCGATCACCCGGTCGACGGTTTCGGGCATGGCCTGCGGACCCGCCAGCGCCGCGGCGGCAGCCTCGCCCGAAAGCGCGGCACGCACCTGCTCATCGGCGGCAAGCGCCCGAAGCTCGACCCGCGATCGGATCGCCTGCTGCCGCAGCGACCGCAGGGCGACGATGTTGGCCGCCATCCGGTCGGGTGAGGGGTAGGCGTCGGCCATCGCCCGTTGCAGCGTGCCGTGACCGCTTTGAAGGGCGAACAGGGCACGGCCGGCATTGGCCAGTCGCCGGCCCATCGCATCGAGGCTGAGCGCTTCGGTCTTCTCCAGCACCGCCGCCTGCTTCGCTGCGAGGCGGTCGATGGCGGTCAGGGCCTCGCGGGCGCGGGCCTCATCGGCATCCCCGAAGGCCACGATGCGCGACCGGGCCTCGAGCCGGCGCTGCCGCGCCAGCACGTCGCGCAGCGCTTCGAGCTGGTCCTGGAGGTTCTCGATCTGAAACAGCCGCGTGGTCAGGTCGCTGCCGCCGCGGCGCAGCGTCTCGAGCACCTCGCGCAGATGCTGCACCACACGGGCCTGCGTGGCATCGGCGGGCACGACCAGGCCCGATTGCAGCAACTCGATGACCCGGTCCATGTCATCGGCGATCAGCGCTGTCTCGGCACGCTCGGCGGCGGAGGCGATGGCCGCGGCGGTCTGCGGATCGGTGGCCTCGAGGTCGCGCGCCACCTGGTGCATCGCCTGGATCAGTTCGTGGTAGCGCGATTTGACGTTGCGCTGCATCTCGATCGCCCGCTCAATGCGCCGATCCTCCCCCGCCCGCACTTCAGCCCCACCCCCCGGCGCCAGGGCCAGGGCCAGTACCAGCAGCACAGCGCTCAGCAGGATCATGCAACTGCGGGCGCCGCTGCACACAGACATTACGTGATTTCGCCGTCGACTCATGGCTGATCCTCCCGAGTGGTGTCGTCGTCGCCACCGCCCTCGTCGCCGTCCTCATCCAGCCTTTCCCTTCCGGGGGCGGGGGTGGGGGTGGGGCGTGTGATCTGGCGGATGCGTTCGCTCATGTCGATGATGACCTGAAGGCCTCGCTCGACTTCCTGGGCGCTTTCGATCTTGACCATCTCACCGAGAATCTCCTGCATCCGCGCCAGCACCTCGGCCTGCGCATCGGCGATGCGCCTGAGCCGGGCCGAAAGCAGCGGGCCATCCTCGATGCGGCGGGCCTGGTCGTAGGCCTCGACAAGCTCGCCCAGCGGCCCGTCCAGCAGCTCCTCCAGCGGCCCGATCACACGGGTTTCCAGCCGGTAGATGTCGCTCTCAGCGCCGATGCGGTTGTTGCGGAGCCGCGTCAGGATCAACTGGTAGCGGTCGCGCACCGTGCGGGTGAGGTCCATCACCTGCTGCTGGAGGCCGATCAGTTCATCGATGGCCTGCGTGGCGGCGGCAAGTTCGTCGCCACCGGCGGCGGCATCGACCGCGACGGCCTGCGTGCGCTGCTGGATGCCCGCCTGCGTCCGCGAGACCTGTCGAAACTGCTCGCGCATCGTGCGCTGGGCATCGACCAGGGCGGCCAGCATCTGCTCATCGCTGACGATGCGCAGCGTCACCGGGCTGGATAGGGCCTCGTGGGGCCCATCCGGCGGCGGGTAGATGTCGGTGGCCACGGCCTGGAGCCGCAGCGTATCGCCCACCTCGAAGCGCGCCTCTTCCTGCTGGAGCAGGTCGAAGTTGAACCGCCGCGGCCCGGCCTGGCGCACGGACGGGTCGAACTGCACCAGCGCCCTTCGCCGCACATCGCCCGCCGCGGTGCCCAGCGCCCAGTCCAGGTGCAGCGCCAGCAGGCCGTGGTCATCGCTGGCGGTCAGTTCCAGCGGCACCAGCGCTCGCGAGGTGATCTGCCCGCCCGCGGCGTCCACGGCCATGTCCACCTGCGGCGGCTCATCGGCCACCATCCGCACCACCACCGCCGCGCCCCGCGGGTTGGAAAAGCCCTCGACATCGGTCAGCTCGATGGCCAGGGTCATGCTCGACGGCCAAGGCCGCGGCGGGTCCAGCCGCAGCCGCGCCCGCACCCGTCGCGAGTCGTCTTCCAGCACCCGGCAGGTGCCCACGGCCTCATCCTCCAGCCGCAACACGGCCGAGGAAAGCGCCCGCGTGGCCTGACCCTCGATCGACAGCACACTGCCCGGCGGCAGATGAAGCCGGCCGGCATCCGCGCCGAAGGTCCGCGGCGGGCGGTTCATGTACGCCGGGTAGTCCACGGCGATGCGCAGGTCGCTGAGCACCGGCGCATCGACCACCTCGATGTGGCGAACCTCCGTGCGGGCATCGTTGCCGGTGACGAAGAAGCTGAACGGTTCACTGACCAGCTCGAAACGCCGCACGTACCGCGGGTTGCCGCCTTCGGACCTTTCCACGCGCTCGGTCACGCGGCCGGCGGAGGGCAGGTCGAGGTGGAACGTCACCGCCGCCGGCACCACACCAGAAGAATCGGCCAGCACGGCCACTTCCACGCTCGAGCCGCGCACCAGGCGAAGCGGCCGGTCATCCTCGAACGCCAGGCGCGTCCGGGTGGGATAGCTCACATCCGCAAGAAGCGCCTGGCGCTGCCACCATGACCGGGCAAGGCCCTCGTTGGCCAGGGCGAGCATGCCCAGTACCAGCACGATGACACCCAGCACCGCTGCCGGTTTCATCGCCGGTGCACTTCGCACCACATCCTGAAAGTTCAGCGGCCGCGTCTGACTGGCGGCCTCCTCGATCAACCGCTGGACCATGGCCGCGGACTCGCCGGCCGGATGGCCCGGCCGCGCGGCCGCCCGCGAGAAGTGCAGGGCGCTGAGCAGCCGGTCGGTCAGTTCGGGGTGGCCGCGTTCGACGATGTGGGCCAGCGACCGCTCATCGAGGCGCAGCCGAAGCGCCGGCAACAGGTCGCGCCACGCCACCACCGCCACGCCCGACAGCGCCAGGGCAATGGCCAGCAGGCGCTGGCCCGCCGTGGGGTGCTGATGGGTCAGCCGGTAGAGGCCGTAGTCGAAAAAGAACGTGGCCACCACCGCCACCCCCACTGCGATCCCCACCAGCGCCACCCCGCGCAGCAGCAGGCGCCGCCGAAGCGCGCTGCGCAGGGCTGTCAGCTTCCGCTCGATGGCGGGGTCGAGCGATGAGGGGTGATGTTGTTGCGGGGCACTGTTCATGCCGTGATCGCGCTCCTACATCATGTTGTGCACCTTGCGGACCGTCCATTCGGTCAGCAGCAGCACGCCCAGCAGCAGCAGGGCGGACATCGTGTTCCACAGCAAATGCATCGATTCGGTCACCCGGCGCTGCGGCTGGTCGGGAATCCGCTCGCTGAGGGTGTCGAACTGGTGGATCATCAACGCGCGGCGGGGATCGCCGGCGAGCAGTGCGAGGGTCTCGTAGTCGGCCTCGGGCCGCTGCAACTCGGCCTGGGGCAGCTCGATCTCGATCCGCCGCGGCGCCACATCCTCCTCCACCCAGTCGGTGTTGCCCTCACCATCGGCCAGGGGAACCAGGTCGAAGCGGCCGGTGCGGTCGGCCAGCAGCACGCCCTCGTAGAAGCCCGGCCGCACCGCACGCAGCGTGTGCTCGGTGATGCCCCGGTCGGCCAGATCGACCATGCCGAGTGTGAACTGCTCGGTGCTTATCGGCGTGAAGTCGCGCTGGTAGGCCTCGAGACGCACGCGCACCGGCGAGCCGGCATCGTAGCGCGGGCCGGCGGTGGTCACCACCAGGCGTTTGCGGTCGAGCCGCCCGGCGGCGAGGAAGTCCACCGCGTTCATCCAGAACTGCTGGTGGACCTGGCCCCGGTCGATGCGGCGCCAGCGCCAGGTGCTGTCGATGCCCATGAACAGCACCCGGCCCCGGCCGTAATACTGCACGGCGGCCACCGGCTGGCGCCGGCCATCTTCCGTCTGGCGCATGTCATCGCCGCTGAGCAGCAGCGGTGTGGCCAGCGACTTGAGCCTCGCCACCGGGAAGCTGCTGTAGAGCCCCGGCAGCCGCGCCCATTGCGCTTCGCTGTCATCGGGCTCGGGCGCCAGCCTCGTCACCGGGTGATCCCAGCCGTCCGGCGCCAGCTCGACCGGCGCAGCGCTGCGCGAAGGCCGCATCGGCCGGGTGAAGGTCCCATCGCGCCCGCGCAGCACCACCGGCAGCAGTTCGGCAAGCCGCGACAGCGCCCCGCCATCAGTGAGGTTGTCGCCGGTGTACTTGCCGCCGGCGATGTAGCACAGTCCGCCGTGGTGGCGGCTGACGAACTTCTCCAGCAGCTCGATGAACTGTTCATCGAAGCTCTCGGCCTCGGGCCTGGGGTCGAACAGAACGACCACATCGTAAATGAACAGGTCATCGGCGCTGCGCGGCAGGGCGGCGCGGCGGAGGCCGGTCGATGCCTCCTGGTTGAAACGCGGGTCGGCGTTCTGCTGCCAGACGCTGACCTCGTAGTGGTCGGTGTCGCGAAGCAGCATGTTGCGGAGGTACTGAAACTCCCAGCTCGCATGGCCGCCGATCAGCAGCACGGTGATGCGCTCATCGCTGATGCGGACCGGCAGGTCGGCGTGGTTGTCATCGCGGATGCGCTCATCCGGCCTCGGCTCGACCTCGGCGCGGAAGACGTACTCGCCCACAGGCGGCGCCGTGGCGGTGAAACTGACTTCCTGAAGCGGTTCGGCCTCGCCCGGCTCGGCCGCGTCCAGCCTCGCCGGCAGCGGCGGCGCCAGCGGCTGCCAGTCATCCTCACCCACCTCGCTGTAGAGAAGCCGCACATCGACCGACTGGCCATCGTAACCGCGGTGCGACAGCACGGCGGTGTAAGTCGCCGCGCTGCCGGCGCGCAGTTCGGTGGGGCCGTCGAGCCGGACCAGGGCGATGTTCCGGGGCGGGGTGGGATCGCCCACGGCGACGGTGTAGATGGGCACACCGCGTCGAACCGCCAACTCCGCCGCGGCCTCCAGCCGCCGCTGCACCTGCCCCGCCGCGGTGTTCTGACCGTCGCTGACCACCACCAGGCCCGCGAGGTGGCGGCCCTCGAAGCGAGTCAGGGTCTCGCGCACAGCGCGGCCGAGGTCGGTCTGGTGGCCCGCGGCCTCGAGGCCGGCGGCGGCCCCGCCCATCATCTCGGCCACCGCGGCCGCGCCGCCCTCGGACCGGTGAGGCATCGCCAGCAGCGGCTCGATGTAGGCACTGGACGCCGGGTCGTTGACGGCGAAGCGGACAAGATGCAGCGGGTGGCGCTGCGCCAACTCGGCCACCGCGCCGCCGGCGCGGCCCAGGGCGTGGCGCACCAGGTCGATGCGCATCGGCGCATCGGCATCGTCCAGCGCCTCGGGCTCGGTGTTCAAAAACTCGGCGATGGCCCGGCGCTGCGAGTCATCGGTGTAGCTGTCCACCCAGCGCATCGACAGGCTGTCGTCGACCAGCACCACCACGTGCCCGCGACGGTACTCGATGCTCTGAAGCACCAGTGCCGGCTGAAGCGCAACCAGCAGCAGCACCAGCAGCGTCGCCAGGCGCAGCGACATCAGCACCGACCGCACCCCACCGCCCGCCGCGCCCTCGCGGCGATAGCTGCGCACCACCACCCATGCCAGTGCGGCGAACGCGGCCAGCACGGCCAGCAGCAGCCACAGGCTCTCGCCCAGGCCCGTGAAGCGCACGTACCAGGCATCGACGCCGGCGACGTCTTCATGAGGCAGGTCCAGCAACCAGGCGGTCCATCGGTTCATCGGTTCACCCGGCTCCTTGCAGATTCGGCACGGCGCTCGTAATGACCGAAACGCCGCGCCAGCACGCTCTCGAGCCCCAGCATGAGCATGACCGCCGCCATCAGCAGCCACCAGTACGACCGTTGCGGCCGCGCGGCCAGTTCCATGACATCATCCACGGCCAGATCGCCGAAATAACGGTGCTCGCGGCCGACGGTTGCGGCAATGGCGGCCTCATCGGCCTTGGCCAGCGCCCCCTCACGCGGGTCGAAGTGGCGCGAGAACAGCACCGTCCGCTCGCTCTGATCTGCCATCGTGGCCCGCAGGTGGTACAGCCCGGCGCGCGGCGTGGGGCTGAAGCTGATCTGGCGCTGCCCCTCGATGCGCGCGGCTTCGACAAGCTGGATGTCCTCATCGGGGTAGGCCGGCGTCTGCATCGCCAGCGAGGTCGCATCGCGCAGCGCTGCGCCCAGCGTGTAGTCGATCGCCGCGCCCACGCGGTCGTGCGCGGAGGGATGCGGCCGGGCCAGTTCCCACGCCAGGTCGTTCATCGCGGCCAGAAACGAGGGGTTTCGCCGCCAGTTGCTCCAGGCCGGCTCCGGGCTCGTGGCCCACACCATCACCCGGCCGCGGCCAAAGCCGCCGCGCACCAGCGCCGGCGCCGGCGGATCGACGTCGAACGATGCCAGCACCTGGGCGCCCGGGTTGCCCTCCCCGCCCCGCGGCACGCTCACCGGCACGTGGCCATAGAACCGCACCAGTGCGACGAACGGCGCGCCGTCATCCAGAAACACGCTCAGCGCCGGGGCATCCGCCAGGCTGTCAGCACGCAGCCGCACGAATTGCCGCGGGTCCAGTTCCACCGGCGGCTCATCCTCGATGCGCACCGGCAGCAGCCCATCCCCCTCGCCATGCAGCCAGCGGTTGAAGAAGTCCGGCCGCGTGCGGCCGCCGAGAAACACACCCAGCCCGCCGCCATGATCCACGTACTGGCTCAGCGCCGTCACCGCCGGGCAGTGGGTCTGTCCCGCCTCATCCACTTCCAGCGGCAGCTCACCGACATCCGCCAGCAGCACCAGGTCGTAGCGGTCCAGGTCCGCCGCGGTCCAACGCGCGGCGGCGACCACGTCCACCGCCTGACCGAAGCCGCCGTCACCCGATGGATCGAGCGCATGGGCCAGGGCGAAGGAGGGGCTGTCGCGATGCATGGGGTTGTCGCTGCCATCGACGATGAGGATGCGCATCGCCTCGTGTACCTCGACGGCCAGTACGCCGCGGTTGTCCTCCGGCAGTGGGTCGGCGGGCAGTTCGGCGTGGACCGCGGCGAAGCCGGGCTCCTCGAAGCTGTAGCTGACCTCGACCACCGCGGCCTCACCTGCGTCAAGCGGCTCGATCATTTGCGCCGGCAGCGTCGATTCACCGATCCGCACCGTCAGTGAAACCGGTTCCGACGGCTCCTGCCCGTTGTTCCGCACCGTGATGCGCAGCGGCGTGGGCGAGCCCGCCACCGCCATCGGCGCCCCGAGTGCGATCTGCTCGAGGGTGAGGTTGCGGCGGCCGGTGATGCCGTAGTCCAGCAGCACCAGCTCGACATCCTGCTCCAGGGCTGTGGCCGCGCGCCCGAGCGGGCCGCCCTGCGAGCCGTCGAAGTCCACCCGCCGAAAGTCGCTGACCAGGCGCAGTTCGCCCAGCCGGTCGGGCTGCGTGGCCAGCAGGTCACCGGCCGCGGCGATCGCCGTGGGAAGGTCGCTTCGCAGGTCCGTGTCGCCCCAGCGGCGCAGCCGGCGGGCGATGCCTTCATCCTGGAGTTCACCGGCGCGGCGGAAGGTGCCCACCGGGTCTGCCTCGCCCGGCCGCGTACTCGACATCACCGCCACCATGTCGGCCTCATCCATCTGCTCGATCATCGTCGCGATGCCATCGACGGCCCGATCCAGCAGCGAGCCGCTGCCGATGCGCTGCTGCATCGAGAGGCTGTCATCGAGGATGAACACCGTCGCCGAAGGCGCCCGCCCCCCTGGCAGCAGCGACTCGGCCCGGATATCGGCCAGCATGAACCCGATCAGCAGGCAGATCAGCACCCGCATGGCGATCATCAGCAGCTCTTCCAGGCGCATGCGCTGGCGGCTGCGGCGGAGGCTGTCCAGCAGGAAGCGCATCGCCGCGAACTCGACGGTCTGATAGCGGCGCCGGAAGATGATGTGAATGATGATCGGGCCCAGCGCCAGCACACCGCCGGCGACGGCCAGGGCCGGAATCCACGTCATGGCTGCGCCCTGTGGTAAGGATGCTTCAGGTCACGGTCA
>PUMS01000089.1 GCA_003551485.1 Phycisphaeraceae bacterium
CATCCCAGGGGATGGGGGCGAAGGGGCCGGTGACCACCGCGCCGTCGATGACCACACCGGTGCGCGAAAGGTGGCTGCGGGCCTCGCTGATCCATTCGCGCGCGGCGGGGTAGCCGCCATCGTGGGGGCGGTAGCGGCGCAGCAGCGAGCTGACCTCCGGCCCCACGCCGGGGGCGCGCTGCATCGCCGCGCGGCACTGCTGGCGCAGGAACTCGGCCTTGCGAACGTGCGAGGAAAGGTGGCCAAGCTCGGGCGGGATGGCCGCTGAATCGCCTTCGTGCATCAGCGAGAATGCCGTGGCCAGCCACGGGCTGCACCACAACAGTTCCCACGCCCGGCTCGCGACCGACTGGCGGAACGTCATCTGCGCTGACTGCTCGGCCACGCGGTGAAACATCTCGAAACCGGGGCTGGGCAGGTGCATCACCACCAGTTCGCGGATCGACAACCGCGGCCGACCCTCACCGCTATTGTCCGCCGCCGGCGCCACCCCGCCGGCGGCGGTCGAGCCCTCGGCCGGGCGCAGCTCCAGCAGCGTCAGTTCCCATTCATCCAGGCCCAGATGCAGCGAGGCCACGTGGGCCCTTCTGGCAGCGCGGCGGGGCATCAGCGCGGCCCAGATGGTGGCCGCGGCGAAGGCCCTGCGGCAAAAGCCCATCGAACGGTCCAGGCGCTTCAAAGCCGTTTGAAGCTTGCGGATTGGTGCATCGCCAAGGTGCGTGGGCACGACCAGGATGGTCTCACCTGCTGCCTCGCCGCCCGCGGCGTGGGCCGCCTCGGCCGCGCCCGCAGCCAGATGGGCGATGGCCTGGGCCGCGGTGATCGTGCCGATGCGATCGTCCCGAGATTCACCCACTACCGACTGCCAATGCCAGGTCATGTCACCGGCCAGCATGGGCCAGGCGTAGGCCATGGGCATGCGCGCCGGGGCCGGGCCATCGGTCCCGAGGCGCACGCGCGCCTCGGGCGGCCAGTGGTCGCCGCCGGCACGTGGATGCACCGGCCAGGCCAGATCAACCTGTACCGGCTCACCGGCGTATTGCGGCAGCAGTACCGAAGGCGGCAGCATGGGCGCATCGGGCTCGAACATGGCCGGCTCAGCCGCCTCATCATCAGTCGGGTCATACCGCGCGATGTGCGCAGCCACCGGATCAAGGTCGATGCCGATCACCGCCGTGGATGACACCGCCGCGGCACCGGCCCGGCCCCCGCCGCGCGGCCGGCTGTGGCCGCCTTCCTGCCCGTGCGCGGCATCGGGGGCAACGTCCGGTGGGCCCTTGCTCAGCGGTGGGGTGTTCTCGGTGGGTCCGGGTACTTCGCTCATTGGATGAGCATCTCCGCGATGGCCCGCTCGAGCATCGCCTCGCCGCGTTGCACGGGCATGGGCAGGCGAAGGCCCAGGCAGGATTCGATGCCGATGCGCCCGGGCCGCGGCCGGTTCACCTGCGGCGGCCGCCAGGGCGGGATGCTCTGGCCGTTGCCCCCGTCCCCACCATTTTCCTGGCCATCGAGCCCATCGCCGTGATTGGGATGGCCATCACCCCCGGCGTCGCTATCGCCATCCTCTTCGCCATTGAAGTTCGGTTGCAGCAGCAGGCCACGGACCTGCGTGGAGCCGGGTATCTGGCGCAGTTCCACGGCCAGTTCCGTGGTGCGCTTCTGGAGCTGGTCGGTCTCGATGTCAAAGGCCAGCGGCGCCCAGATCGCCAGCAGCCGCAGCGGCGCCTGGTCGGGCCGGCGGCGGTCGCGAAGCAGCAGGGCGCTGTCGGGACACAGCCGCATCAGCCGTTCGGGCAGTGTCGAGATGCTCTGGTACTGGGCAAGCTGGTGGGCATCGAGCCAGATGACCGACGCCCCGCCCTCGCCCCACTGCGGCAGGTCGAAGCGGCCGATGGCCGTTCGCGGATCGAGGTACCGCCCGCACTGCTGACCCGGCCGCATCAGCACCGGCGACCGGCCCGCGGGCGAGGGCGGCGCCAGGCGCTGCATCGCCGCGAGCACACCCAGCAGGCACGACTCGGCCCAGATGCGGCGGCGCCACCGCCAGGTGCGGTCGCGCTGCTGCTGGCGCTTGACCAGGTCCATGTACGCCCGCCACAGGGCACGATAGCGCGGGTCTCGGGCCAGCACGTGGTTGGGCCGCGGCAGGCTGCCGGTAGGCGGCACATCGGCCAGGGGTGAGTCCCGTTCGAGCCGGTCGAGCAGGCCGGTGAAGGCCTGCAACTCGCCCACCACCGCCTCGCCGGGATCGTCGCGCCCCCCGCAGCGCTCCAGCACGCGGAGGCACTCGGCCCGCGCGCGGCGGATCAGGTCGCGCACCACGCGGTTCTCGACCGTGTCGGCCGTCTCGTAGCGCACCACCGCCATCGCCTGGCGCTTGGCCCCGACGCGGTCGACCAGCCTCCTGCCCGCCGGGCCGGGCTGCCTGGCCAGCCATCGCACGCACGCGGGGTCGACCTCGCGAACGCGCTCGGCGGCCAGCACCCGCCGGTCGCGCGTCAGGTAGTGGCGCGGGTGGTGGCAGACATCGTTGAGCAGCCGGGCCAACCGGCGGCTGAGGCGCACGATCGCCTCATCGCCGCGCTGGTGCGCGGCGGTGTCGGCCATGCCCGCCTCCCGCCAGGCTTCGATCACACGCCACAGTGGCCAGGCACCCACCCCGCCGCCGGGGTTGTCCCAGAACATGCGGCCATCCTCAGCGCGGCTGTCATCGTAGAGGCGATTGACCAGCTCGAGGTGGCGGTGGATCAGCCCATCGGTCGCCGCCGCGGCCTGTCGCCACAGCGCGGCCGAGGCGTGGGGGTCGAACGCCGCGGCCAGCGGGCCCTGCGGTGTGGGCGGCTCATCCTCACCCCGCACGGGCCTGGCCAATGCCCCTTCGAGGTTGATGCGGATGGTCTGGGCATGGGCGTCTTCGGCGTGGGCCTTGACCACCACCGTCTGGGTCAGCGGCGCCCGCCCGGGCCGGTCGGCCGCGGGCAACTCGAACTTTCGCCACGTGAAGCGGCGATGATCGGTGTAGGTGGCCAGCATGGGCAGGGCTTCGCCGCTTTCACTGAGCACCACCTGCTCGACCCTGCCCGGCACCAGCAGCGCGTAGCGGGCACCATCGGCGCCGGCCGAGCCCGGCGAGGCGTGCGCGGCCGAGCCGGCCAGCACCTGCCATGGCCGCACAACGGCGGTGTCATCGTTGCTGCTGGGCATCACTCAGGCATCCGTGCCCTGCCGGCCAGGGCTGGCCCCACCGCCGGGAGCGGTTTGGGTGATCGAGTCCTCTTCAAGCGAAAGCTCGCCGTCGGCCATGCGGTCGGGCCCGCGCAGGACGAACTGGTGCTCGGCGATGCCCGCGTGGCGGCTGCGTTCGATGGCATCGGCCAGGGCCGCATCGCCGCAGGTCTCGACCAGCGCTGTGACCTGGTCGAGCGCGCGGGCCACGGGCGCATCGTTGGGGTCGAGCCCGCGGAACTTGG
Source organism: Phycisphaeraceae bacterium (assembly GCA_003551485.1). GTDB lineage: Bacteria > Planctomycetota > Phycisphaerae > Phycisphaerales > Phycisphaeraceae > B1Sed10-187. The sequence goes on from PUMS01000089.1 coordinate 3,471, forward strand.
GCAGCAGCTTCAGCTCGATCTGGTCGGCCATGGCCAGGCGAAGGCCATCATCGCTGCGATCGGGGTAGTTGGCCGCGTAGGTGCGCAGCGCCAGGTGCGTTCGGAAGGCGAAGGGCTTGCCGATCGAGGCCATCGCCTCGCCGAGCTGGTCGATCCAGCGGTTGAGCTGGGCATCGTGCTCACTGCTGAGCTGTTCATCGCTTCGCAGCCACTGCCGCCAGTTCTCAAAAGGCAAGAACCGTTCGAGCCGGCCCCCGCCGCGCGGCCGCAGCTCGCGTCCCCGGGCGCCGCCGCCGGGAAGCAGCGGGCCGGCAAGCCGGCCGGGCCGACCGAAGGAGAGGATGTTGGACCGGTCGACGACCTTGTCCGAGAGCGTCTGCGTGGTCTCATCCTCGTTGATCGTGCCCACGAACAGCACGTTGGCATCGACGAACAGGCGCATGGTCGGGTCGCCGGCGCCGTGCGCGCCGACCTCGAGGACGATCTCGGCCTGACGGCGCTGAATCGGCGCCAGGCGGTCGATGCCGCGGCGGATTTCCAGCCGGCTGAGGAACTCGCTGAAGTAATACTCGACCCGCGCCAGGTTCATTTCATCCAGCAGTACCAGCAACATTCGGTCGCTGAGCCGTTCATCCCAGCCCTCGGGCGGCTCCCAGCCGCGGTCGGGCTCATCGGCGAACGGGTCCATCTGCACCAGGGCGCGGGCCAGGTCGGTGGCGCGGTACTGGTTCTCGAGATAGTTGAAGAAGCCGAACATGTCCTGCGGGCTGTCCCACCGCGGCTGCACGGCGAGGTTGAGAAAGTGCATCCCCATCCCCTCGGCGTAGCGGCGGGCCAGCTCGCTCTTGCCCGTGCCGCTGATGCCCGCCAGCACCACCAGCGGTGAGACCTCGCTGACCTTCAGCGCCGTGTGGAAGGCGTTGATGATGCGCTTCGGGAAGCGGAGCCCAAGCTGGGTCAGGTAGCGGTTGACGCCCTCGATCGCCTCGGGCTCATCCTCCTCCCGCGGGGCGGTGAACTCACTCTTGACCAGCGCCGGCTTCCACAGCTCCGACAGCGGCCCGGCATTGGACCCGCGGTAGCCGGCCTGGAGGCGCATCTCCTTGAGCGTCTCATCGAGCACGGCCACGGTCTGCTCGAGCTGGCTCCGCCGCGCGGTCAACCCCTCGACCTGCTCGCTGAGTTCGCGGGCGGCCTTGCGGTCGGCCTCGAGGGTGGTGCGGGTCTGCTCGAGTGCCTCCTGCTGGGTGGTGAGGCGCTGGGCCAGTTCGTCAGCCTGCTGCCGGCGCGACTCGGACTGGACGGTCAACTCCGATACCGAAGCGCCCAGTTCGCTTCGCCGGGTGGTGAGGTCTTCAACCTGCTGGCGCATCTGCTCGAGCGCAGCACGGGAGCGGTCGACCTGGACACTGAGCTGTTCGTGCTGCTCCTGCTTCTGGCCGAGCTTGAACTCGGCGGCGGAGACCTCGGCGGCGAGGCGCTGCTGCCGCTCGGTCAGCCCGGTGACGGCCTGCTTGAGCTCCTTGTGCGTGCGGGCCAGTTCCGTGAGGCCGGCGACCTCGGCCTTGAGCGTGCTGCGCTGCTCGGTGGCCTGCTCGATGTCCTGCTCGAGCTTCTGCGACTGGGCGCGGGCCGTTTCAACCTTCGCGATGAGCTGTTCGAGTTCGTGGGTCAACTGCTGGTGATGGGCGTGGCTGGAGACGACCTGTTCGTTGAGCCGGCCCCGCTGCTCGCTGAGCTGCTGGACCTCGCGCTGAAGCGTCCTGTGGCGCTCGGCGAGCGCTTCGAGTTCGGCCACCTGCGTCTTGAGCCCGGCGCGCTGGGCGAGGAGGGATTCGTGCTCGGTTCGGGCCGCATCCAGGGCCTCGGTGCGCGCTTCGAGTTCGGTGGCCACGGCCTGGGACTGCTCGCGGGTGCGGTCGCGGCGAAGGGTGACCTCGTTGAGTTCCTGCGTGATGCGGTCGCGCTGGGCGGTGAGCTGTTCGAGCTTGACCACCAGGTCCTCGTGCTCCTGGCGCAGACGCTCGAGGTCGGCCACCTCGTGCTTGAGCTGGCCTCGCTGGGCCTGAAGCGTCTCGTGTTCCTGGCGCGCGGCCTCGAGTGCGGTGGTCTTGTTGGCCAGGTCGGTCCCGACCATCTCCGCCTGCTCGCGGGCGCGGTCGCGGCGGTGCTCGGTGTCGCGCAACTGTTCGGTCAGCTCCGAGTGGCGGGCGGTGAGGGTCTCGACCTGCTCGCTGAGGGTGGCGTGCTCGGTGCGCAGTGTCTCGAGGTCGGCCACTTCCTGATTGAGCTGACTGCGACGCGCATCGAGTGAGTCGTGCTCCTTTCGAACCGCTTCAAGCGCGGCCGAGCGTTTCTCGAGCTCTGCGGCAATGTTCTGGGCCTGCTCGCGCGCGCTGTCGCGCTGGTGCTCGATGCTGCGCAACTGGTCGCTGAGGTCGGCGCGGCGGGTGGCAAGGGTCTCGGCCTGCTGCCGCAACGTGCGATGCTCTTCACGCAGCGACTCGAGTTCGGCCACCTCCTGCTTGAGCGCCCCGCGGCGGGCCAGCAGGTCTTCGTGCTCCTGCCGGGCGGCTTCAAGCGCGGCGGTCTTCTTCTCGAGCTCGGCGCTGATGGTCTCGGCCTGCTCGCGGGCGCGGTCGCGGCGGTGCTCGATCGCGTCCACCTGCTCGGTCAGCTCGCCGTGGCGGGCGGCCAAGGCCTCGACCTGCTGGCGCAGCGCCGCCTGTTCCTGGCGCAGCGACTCGAGTTCGGCCACCTCGCGCTTGAGCTGGGCGCGCTGCGACTGAAGCATCTCGTGCTCGCTTCGAGCCGCTTCGAGCGCGGCGGAGCGCTTTTCGAGTTCGCCGTCGAGGGTTTCGAGGCGCTGCTGCGTCTGGTCGCGCTGATGCTCGAGGTCGCGCAGTTCGCCGCGAAGCTCCGACCGCTGGGTGGTCAGCGCCTCGACCTGCTGGCGCAGGGCGGTGTGTTCGTCGCGCAGGGTCTGGAGGTCGGCCACCTCCTGCTTGAGCCCGTTTCGCCGGGCGGTGAGGGATTCGTGCTCGTTACGGGCGTTGTCGAGGGCCTGGGTGCGGGCATTGAGGTCGTTGGCGGTCAGCTCGAGCTGCTCGCGAACCTGCTCTCGCCGGCTTTCCAGTGCCCGCAGTTGCTCGCTGAGTTGACCGTGCCGCGTGGTGAGCTGCTCAACCTGTTCGGTCAGCGCAGCGTGCTGCTCGCGGCGGGTGGACAGGTCGGCCACCTGTTGCTGTAGCGCTTCGCACTGGCGGGTGAGTTGGTCGTGCTCGTGCCGGGCATTCTCCAGGTCGGTGGTGGCCGTCTGAAGCGCTGCGGCGGTGGCATCAGCCTGTTCGCGCGAGCGGTCGCGATCGTGGGTGAGCTTCTGAATCTCATCCGAGACCCGTGCGCGGCGGCTGTGCAGCTCGTCCAACTGCTGGCGCAGCGTGCGATGCTCCTCGCGCAGGCGTTCGAGGTCGGCCACTTCGTTGCGCAGCGCACTGCGCTGGGCCTTGAGCGATTCGACCTGGTCGCCGAACTCACCCGCCGCGGTCTGGCGCTGCTGGAGGGTCTGCTGGGCGGTCTCGATGCCGTCTTCGAGCTGGTTGTGGCGGTGCTGAAGCTCGCCGACCTGGTCCTTGAGCTGGCGGTGCTGTTCGGTGAGGGCGTTGACCTGCTCGGTCAGCTCGCGGTGCCTGGCGGCGGTGGCTTCGAGTTCGGCCACTTCGGTCTTCAGCCCGCCGCGCTGGGCCTGGAGGGCCTCGAGCTGTTCGCGCACGTTCTTGAGCTCGCCCTGGCGGTCGCGGAGTTGGGCGTCAAGCTCGATGAGGCGGTTTTCCAGCCCCTCCCGGCGCGATTCGAGCACGGCCACATCCTGCTTGAGGCGGGTCTCGCGCCGGGATCGCTCCTCGAGGTCGAGCCGCATCCGGTCGAGGCTCTGGCGCAACTGCTCAGCCTCCTGGCGCTCCGACTCGACGGTCTTGAGCCGCTCATCGTGCGACTCGAGCCAGCGCTGGGCCTGCTCGCTGCGGTCGATGACCTGGCGGGCGGCTTCCAGCCGGGCCTCGATGCGGGCCAGCTCGAGCTGGCGCTCGTTCAGCTTTTGCTCGATGTCCTCGAAGCGGCTGGACTGGGGCAGCCTGGCCTCGCGTTCATCGAGCAGGCGTGTGCGGCGGCGGAGGTAGACCGCGGCGGGGACGGCGCCGGCGGCCATCAGAGCCGCGAGCACCCAGGGCAGCACTTGAATGAAGCCGAGTGTTACCAGCATCGGGGCGATTCCTGCGGTGGCTGGGCGCGGCCGCGCCGCCGGCGATGGGCCGGGCGAAGCGAGGCCGCGCTCAAGGCGAAGGCGGGCGGGTCGGATCGACGGTCACGAGCCTTTTCACCAGGGTTGTGATGACCTTGGCACCAGCCCCATTATGCCCGATCCGACCCGTTCGTTCACAGGCCCCGGCCGCCCCCGCACCGCCACGTTCGTAACCCCTCACCCTGTCAATTGATACCCGTCGGGCGCGGCCAATCGGGTGCCATTGGCGGGTTGCAGGCAATGCTGCTGGTGGACGTTGGAGGCACTGGTGGACAAGCCGCCGATGGCACCCGGCGAGCCGAGCCGACTCTGGCGCAATAGAAAACCCATCCGCCGTGGACCGTGATCTTGGCGGATGGGCTGGTACTGTCGGGTGCAGCGTGTAGAACCCCGGTGCGTTGCAGGTGCCGGGGCCTTGCGGCCTTCCGGGGCCGGGAGCCGGGGGATTTCCGGGGGCTTCCGGGGGCTTCCCGGGGCGGGCGGGTCAGCGCTTGGAGAACTGGAAGCGGCGGCGGGCGCCGGGTTGGCCGTACTTCTTGCGCTCGACCTTTCGCGGGTCGCGGGTGAGCATGCCGTTGTCGCGCAGCGTCGGCTCGAGGGCCGGATCCTGCCCACACAGGGCGCGGGCCAGGCCCAGCCGCACGGCGCCGGCCTGGCCGGCGAAGCCGCCGCCGGCGACGCGGACGTGGATCTCGTAGCGGTCCTCGGTCTGCGTCTGCTTCAGCGGCGAGCGGACCATCTCGCGGTCGCGGACCTCGGTGAAGTAGGCATCGACCTCGCGGCCGTTGATCAGGTACACGGTCTTGCCCTCGCGGGCCGGCCGCACGCGGACACGGGCGATGGCGCTCTTTCTTCGTCCGGTACCCCAGACAAAGCCGCCGGCATCGGGCGTGGCCGGCTGGCGCTGGGGCCGGGGGGCGGTCACGTCGGCGGCGGCACTGGCGGTGGCGCTGGCGTCGAGGTCAACGGGCGGCGGGGCGGTGGTCGTTTCCATGCTCAGGTTCATCCAGGGTCACGGGTCGGTCTTGGCGCGGGCTCGGGGAGGGCCGGGGGACCGGGGGGCTCGGGGGCGGACCGGCCTGAATCAGTCAGAACGTCAGCGGCTGGGGCTGCTGGGCCTGGTGGGGGTGCTCAGCACCGCGGTAGACCTTCAGCTTCTTGATCATCTGCTCACCGAGCTTGTTCTTGGGCAGCATGCGTCGGACACTGCGCTCCAGCAGCACCTGCGGCTTGTGCTCGAGCATCCAGCGGTAGGGGTAGGTCTTGCGGCCGGAGGGGTGGCCGGAGAAGGTCTGGAAGACCTTCTGGTCAATCTTGCTGCCGGTGAGGGCGATCCTCTCGACGTTGGTGACGACGATGTAGTCGCCCACGTCGTGGTGCGGGGTGTATTCGGGCTTGTGCTTGCCCATGAGCATCATGGCCAGCCGGGTCGAGAGGCGGCCGAGGACCTGGTCGGTGGCATCAACGATGAACCACTTCCTGGGCACCTCATCGTTCTTGGCAAGATACGTCTGTCGGTTCATCGCTGATCTTCCGGGTATGCGGACTTCCAATAGGCGGCGGTCGTGTCAAGCGCATCGGCCGGGCAGGCCCCGGGGATCCTTATAGGGGGCCATCCGAGGTCCTGCGGGGTTTTCGGGGCCTTGCGGTGGCGGGGGGCGATCACGCACGGCAATTGCGGCCTTCCCAATGCCGAGCCCAACAGTTTACCCCCCACTGCCGGCGTGTCAATTCACCACTTCGCAACCTCGGGCCGCGGGCAGCGGGCAGCGGGTGCATGACATGTACCACGGGATGGCCCTTGCTCCTACTCCCGCCGGGAGAGGGCCGGGGTGAGGGGAGACACGCTCGCCCCGTGCGAACCTGCCCCCACCCCCGGCCCCTCTCCGGCGGTGGAAAGGGAGTCAAGGCCCGGCCATCCACCCGCCATGCGTGTCATACACCCCAGGGCACAGGACAGCCCCATGCCATCCACGCACCACATGCGTTCGCCCTGGAAGGCCACCGGTCGCATGACAGAATGGAGGATGGGAAGGTTGAACGCCCCCCTTTTTACCTCACGCGGCGCGGGGGGCGCCGAGGGTGCCCTGGCGGATGCGGTTGCGGCCGGCGGTCTTGGCCTGGTAGAGGGCGCGGTCGGCCGCTTCCACGAGCAGGGCGGGGGTGGTCAGATCGTCGGCGTCGGCGGAGACCGCGCCGATGCTCACCGTCAGCGGCCGGCCGAGCAGTTGCCGCAGCAACCGACAGTGCTCGACCTCGCGGCGGAGGCGGCCGGCCACTTCGAGCGTGCGCGTGGTATCGGCACGGGGCAGCATGAGGGCGAACTCCTCGCCGCCGATGCGGCAGGCGATGTCGCTGGTTCGGCAGACGTCCTGGATCAGATCGGCCAGGCCGCGAAGCACCTGATCGCCGCGCGGGTGGCCCATCGTGTCGTTGATCCGCTTGAAGTGGTCGGCATCGATCAGCAGCAGGCCCAGGGGCTGGCCGTAGCGCTGGCTTTCAGCGATCTCGCTGGCCAGGCGCTGGTCGAAGTAGCGTCGGTTGTGCAGGCCGGTGAGGCCATCGAGCTGGGCCTGGCTGGCCAGCAGGTCCAGGAGCCGGCGGGTGCGCAGTGCTGACCGTACGCGGGCGCACAGCTCGATGGGGTCGAAAGGCTTGAGAATCCAGTCCGTCGCGCCCAGATCGAACCCGGCCAACTTCTTCTCACGGTCATCGGTATTGGAAAGCAGCACCACGGGCATGGGATGCGTCGCCGCGTCGGCTTTCAGCGCTGAGAGCACCTTCAGCCCGCTCATGTCGGGCAGTCCCACGTCCAGCAGCAGCACATCCGGGTTGAGCCGCCGCGCCAGTGCAAGCCCCTCACCGCCTGAGGCGGCATCGATGACCTCGACATCGAGCTCGAACAGTTGTACCGCGATCAGGCGGTGGATCGGCGGTGAGTCATCGACGACGAGGATCGTCTGCCTGCAGCGTGGATGCGGCAATCCGTTGGCCTCCCAAGGGTTGTAGCGTATGGGTTGCTTCGTCTACCCGCCCCAGGGGCTCAACCACGCAGGCCGCCGGGCCGGGCGCGACGGGGCCGAGGCGAGGGCGAGGATGAGGGGGTGGAAGCGGGGTCGGCGGCATCGCCCGCGTCGGGCCGTTCCTGGCGATCGTCGCCGGTGGCGGGGCGATCCGGGACCTCACCCGCCGCGGAGCCGCTGCGCGACCGGGATGGTGCCGCGGTGTCGGTGCTCCCGGCCGGGGCCGAGGAAGACCGCCGTGGGTCTGCCTCACCGGTCACCGGCACCACGCGGTCACCGCCCTCGGGCCAGTTGGGCAGCGGCCGTCGGGCGGTGTCCCGACGGTTGGGAAGCTCCTCCAGCTCCGAGTGGTTGACCTCGTTGTAGAGCGTCAGCGAGGCGGTCTCGCTGAGTTGGGCGGGCACTCGGGCGCGGAACAGGCCACGACTGGGGTTGTACCAGAAGCTGGCCTGCGCCGCCGAATCGACGATCGGGTCCGGCGGATGCTCCGACCGGTCGCCCGGCGGCGCCACGTCGATCCAGGGATGCTCCGGCGGCAGCAGGTGGTTGACGGGCAGGCCGTGGGGGAACCACTGCGGCGAGATGGCACGGGGGAAGCCCTCCTCGCCCTCGATGGCCCGCTGCATGGCGGCCTCGTAGCGCATGCCCTCGCTGAGCTTGGCCAAGGCCTCGTGGACCTGGGCGATGCGGTCGCGCTGCGTGCCGCGTTCGTACTGCACCCACACCACCCCGCCCAGAATGACGGCGAGCATCAGCAGGATCAGAATGTCGAATGTCAGCCGCATACCACACCTCTTACCCGCCCCCGGCCCCGGCCCCGGAAGGTCCTTTCCCCGCCCTCCCGGAAGTCCTGCCCCCGGAGGCCTTTGCCCCCGGAAGCCTTGGCCCCGCAGGGCCCGGCTCACGGAAACGCCGGCCGCCCGGCCCCCGCAAGGCCCGCGCCCAGGAGCATCCACCTCATCGGCCTTGTGAAGGGGTGCGATGAGGGCAAACGGGGCAAACTCACCGACCGGCCAACGGTGAGGTGCGCCTGCAACGGCTGGGGGGATTGTGACCCCCGGATCCCCGGACTACCATCGCCGCGCCATGGCCACCGGCAGGAAGACAACTTCCCCCCTTACGGCGCTCAACCGCCGCATCGTCGCCTGCGACCGCTGCCCGCGGCTCATCCAGTTCTGCGCCCGCATCGCCCGCGAGAAGCGCGCCGCCTACCGCGACTGGACCTACCACGGCCGGCCGGTGCCCAGCTTCCTGCCCGCGGCGGAGCCGGAATCGGCCCGAGTGCTCATCGTCGGCCTCGCCCCCGCCGCGCACGGCGCCAACCGCACCGGCCGCATGTTCACCGGCGACCGCTCGGGCGACTTTCTCTACACCGCCCTGCACCGGGCGGGTTTCGCCAGTCATCCCACCGCCACCGGCGTCGATGATGGCCTCGAGCTGCATGACTGCCTCATCACCGCCGCGCTGCACTGCGCCCCGCCGGCCAACAAGCCCACCGCCGACGAGTTGGCCGCATGTGCCGACTGGCTCAGCCGCACGTTCGATGCACTGCTCCGGCTGCGGGTGGTGGTCTGCCTCGGCCGCATCGCCTTCGATGCGGTGCTCCGCCAGTACCGCCGGCGCAGCTGGCTGGCGCCGCCGCCGGCGAGAAAGCCCGCCTTTGCCCACGGCGCGGTCCACTTCGAGCCCCCCGCGGGGCCGCGCCAGAGCGAACCCGGCGCGGGCACCCGCCCACCGGCTCTGATCGCCTGCTACCACCCCAGCCAGCAGAACACCTTCACCGGCCGGCTCACCATGCCGATGCTCGTGGCCGTGTTCGAGAAGGCCCGGGCGATCGTCGAAGAAGGCGGATAGCGTCCGTGCCCGCGCGTTGGGGGGTGCCGCTTGGCGGGGGGCGGCTCAGGGCTCGATGTGGACCACCTGGCCGGGTCGGGTGTCCATTGTGATGCGCGGGCCTTCCATGATCTTGCCGTCGACGTGGCAGGAATCGCCCAGGTGGTGGGCCAGTTGCAGGCGGCCGCCGGCGGTGCTGGTGACCTCGATGCGGCGTGTGCGGCCTTCGGCCACGGTGGCTGAGACGAGGAAGGCGCCTTCGGTGGCCAGGCCGTGGAAGCGGAGAGTTCGCCATCGTCGCGGGATCGAGGGCAGCACGTGGATCACCCCGCCGCGGCACTGCACCAGCAGTTCGCAGACCGCCATCACCGCGCCCATGCCCGCCTCGGCCTGCATCACCTCGCGGGTCTCGAATGCCGTGCGGCCGGCGGGCTCCAGCGGCGGGGCCAGCGTGGTGATGCCCGGATGGGCCGCATCGTGCAGCGTGCCGTGGCCTTCGTTGGTGAAGTTGTCCTTCCAAAGGTGGAGCATGGCCACCGCGCCGTCGGCGTTGTCGCAACGGGCGTGAAGGATCGAGGCCCACGGCACGCACCAGCCGCTCCAGGCGCCCGTGCCCTGGCGTACCCAGTGGTGCAGCGATTGGCGGATGGTCTGGGCGTGCTGCTCATCGGATGGGTCGATGGTGCAGAAGGGGTAGACCGCGCCCAGGTGCGAATGGTGGCGGTGCGATTCCAGCAGGTCCATGCCCTGCCACAGCGCGATGCGCGTGTGCTGCCGCTCGGGCGCTTCGCGCGTGGCCGGGCCGGTGATGGTGGTGTAGGGCGGCAGGTGGTCGAGCACCTGCTGCCAGCGCTCATCCACAGGCTTGCCGAGGATGGCGGCGGCCTCGATGAGGATGCGTGCCACGCAGTGCACCGCGGCGAGTTGAAAGCTGGCATCGCGGCCCCAGGCATCCATGCGGGCGCCCTTGAACTCGGGGCTGACCGAAACCGGCAGACTCAACCGCCCCCCCTCACGGCCCCCCTCACGGCCCCCCTCACTTGCGCCCGTCTCTGCGCCGCTCGCCCCCACCGCGTGTTCGGCGCCGTCATTCTCGACCCACTCCATCATCGCGTGGAAGCCGTTGAACGCTCCTTCCAGCAGCGGCCAGGCCACCTCGCCAAGCACCGCTTCATCCAGCGTGTAGCGGTAGTGCAGCCACGCGAGCTGCGCCATCCACGCCGTGCAGGCCTGGTCGATGGTGCCCGTCCAGAATGTGCCACGAACCTGGCAGCGGTCATCCACCGCGTGCGGCAGCATCAGCGCGCCCTCGACGCCGAAGAACTTCTCGGCGTTCTCGCGCAATTGCCCGCGCCAGCTCTCGATCAACTTCCACAGCGGGCCGAAGTGCGAGGCCCGGTTGGTCGGCAGGCAGGGCCAGTAGATCATCTGGATGTTGATGTTGAAGTGGTAGTCGCAGCCCCAGGGCGGGATGCGGTACTCCTCCAGCCACGGCCCCTGGAGCGTACACGCCACGCCCTGGGGCGCGGTGAGGCCGGCCTGCTTGTAGACGCCGTAGTCGAAGATGAACTGAAGCGCCTCATCGGGCAGCTCGATGCGCGGCACATCGTCCCAGTAGTCGGCCCACCACCGCCGGGCGCTTCCGGCCGCGGCGGCGAGGTCGGCCTCGCCCGCGGCTGACTCGGCCCGTTGCAGGCCATCTTCACCCAGCGCGGTGGCGATGGCGATCGCCCCGCCGCGGTCGATGCAGCAGACCGCCAGCGGCTCATCCTCCGGCAGCGACTGGCTGAAGGCTTCGATGCGATGGTCCCTGCCCTCGCCCGCCCCCGTTCGGGAGATGCGCTGTGGCGGCCGGCAAGCCTTGGCGCTCAGCTCGGCGGCGACATGCTCCCAGGTGGGCACCAGTACCATCCGCACCCGCCCGCGCAAGGCCTCGGGCAGTTCGACCCAGGCTCCCTCGGCATCCATGGCCTGGCCGATGGTGATGACCATCGCATCGGCGCTGACCTGCTCACCTGCCCCCTCA
>PUMS01000402.1 GCA_003551485.1 Phycisphaeraceae bacterium
GTGGGCGGGATGCCGGGCATGTCCATCCATGGGGTCGAGGATACCAGATCAGCGGGCCATCCCCGCGGCGGATGCAGCAGGTGCATCGTGCCTCATCGGCCCCGGCCGGGGCCTTCCGGGGTCCGGGGGCTTCCAGGGGCCGGGGCCTTCCGGGGGGCGGGGGGGGTTAGCGGTCGACCTGGCCCATGACGACGTCGATCGAGCCGATGATGGCCGGGACATCGGCCAGCATGACATCCCGGCACAGTTCGGGGGTGACCGAGAGATTGCAGAAGGTGGCAGCGCGGGCCTTGCAGCGGTAGGGCATGGTGCCGCCCTGGCTCTCGACGAAGAAGCCCAGCACGCCGCGGGGGTTTTCCGTCTCGATGTAGACCTCGCCCGCCGGTGGCTTGAAGTTTCGCGGCAGCTTGACGCGGTAGCGGCCCTCGCGCTCACCGGGCGGGGGGATGCGCTCGATGCACTGGCGGATGATGCGGCAGCTCTGCTTCATCTCCTCCATGCGGACCATGTAGCGGTCCCAGCAGTCGCCCAGCGTGCCCACCTCGCCGTCGCCGATGCACACCTCGAAGTCAAGTTCATCGTAGAGGCTGTAGCTGGTGGCCGTGCCGCTTTGCGCGTACTCGGCGGGCAGGCGGCGAAGGTCGTAGGGGATGCCGCTGCCGCGGATCATCGGCCCGGTGAGGGCGTAGCGGTGACACAGATCGGGCGGGCAGACGCCCACGTTGGCCGTGCGCTTGATGAAGATGTGGTTCCAGGTCAGCAGCCGGTGGTACTCCTCGACCTTGGGCTCGAAGTAGTCCAGGAACTCGCCGACCTTCTCGAGGTAGCCCTCGGGCAGGTCGTGGGTGGAGCCGCCGATGGTGAAGTAGCTGTAGGTCAGCCTCGCCCCGCAGACCATCTCGAACAGGTCCAGGATGTACTCCCGCTCGCGGAAGGCCCAGAGGAATGGGGTGAACGCGCCCAGGTCCAGGCCGTAGGTGCCGAAGCTGACCAGGTGCGAGGCGATGCGGTTGAGCTCGCAGATGAGGATGCGGATGAACTCAGCGCGGCGGGGCAACTGGATGTCGGCAAGCTGCTCGACCGCCCGGCAGAAGGCCCAGTTCTCGTTCATCCCCGCCACGTAGTCCATCCGGTCGGTGTAGGGCACATACTGGTAGTAGGGCACGTTCTCGGCGATCTTCTCCGCGCAGCGGTGCAGGTAGCCGATGTGCGGGATGGCTTCGAGCACCATCTCGCCATCGGTCCGCAGCACGATGCGAAGCACGCCGTGGGTCGAGGGATGCTGCGGGCCCATGTTGACCAGCATCTCCTCGGTGGCCACATCGACCACCTCCTCGACGCTCTCGGGCGGCTCGATGAGGAAGCTGCGCGTGGCGGTGCGGTCATCGGCATCGGCGTCGGGCGGTGCAGGGGGGCTTGGGCGGGTCATCATGGGGATTGTAGTGTTCCGCGGCGACGGAGGGCTTCAAGGGCATTCAAAGCGGTCGCCGGGGCTGAGGCGGTGGCCGCGGGTGAACTCGTCGATGCCCATCGTGCGCTTGCCCGGCGGCTGCACCTCCAGCAGCTCGATCACACCGCTGCCGGTGGCCACCCGGTTGCCGCAAAGCACCGTGCCCGGCGGCTCGGTCGCCGGCTCATCGGGCAGGTCGCGGACGCGGCGGAGCAGCAGCGGCCGCGGGCCATCGCCGCTGACCGGGTGCCACTGCACGGTGACGCCCGGCCAGGGGGTCAGGCCGTGGATGCGGCAGCGGATGCGCGTGGCCGGGTCGGTAAAGTCGATGCGGCCATCGGCACGGATCAGCTTCGGGGCGCGGGTGGCGCGGCTGTGATCCTGCTCGATGGGCTCGAGCTCACCGGTCTCGAAGCGCCCGAGCACGTCCAGCAGCATGTCTGGGCCCAGCGCGGCGAGGCGGTCGTGCAACTCGCCGGCGGTCTCCAGCGGGTCGATGGGCGTGCGGACCTGGCCGTACATCACACCGGCATCCATCTTCTGCGCCAGGGCGATGACGGTGTTGCCCGTCTCTTGCTCGCCCTGGATGATTGCCCAGTTGATCGGCGCTGCGCCGCGGTAGGCCGGCAGCAGCGAGCCGTGCAGGTTCACCGCCAGGCGGCCGAGGGCAGCGACCAACTCCGGGGCCAGCTTCTGGCCGAAGGCGATGACCACCGCGGCATCGGGCGCCAGGGCCCGGACCCGGTCGATGAAGTCGGGGGCGTTGACATCGGCGCTGCGCCACAGCGGCAGGCCCGCTTCCATCGCCCAGGCGGCGACGGCCGTGGCGGCGGGGCGGCGATGGCGGCCGGCGGGCCGGTCGGGCTGGGTGATGACCGCGGCGACCTCGTGCTCGCTCGCCAGCGTACGGAACCCGGGCACGGCGAAGGCGCCGGAGCCGAGCAGCACCAGACGCATCAGCGAAGCTCCCCCGCCCCGCCGCCGCCGGTGGGGTGGCCGGTGCCCTGCTGCCCTGTGCCGCGGGTCAGAGAGCCCCGCCCCGGCGTCGGCTCAGCCTCGGTCCCGGGCGAGATGCCCGCCGCGCTCGATGCCGCCGACCCCCGCGGCGGCGGTGGTGGGGCGGTCGCGGCGGAGTCGGGGTCGAACGTCCGCTCCATCTCCCGCAGGATGCGCTGGTTGGCCAGCCGGTCGCCCGGTGGCGCGCGGTCGATGATGAGCACGCCGTTGAGGTGGTCCAACTCATGCTGCCAGATGCGTGCGGCCAGGTCGCGCCCATCGAGGGTGAACGGCCGGCCATCCAGCCCGATGGCCTCGATGCGCACGGCCAGGGGCCGGCGGACGTTGACGGTCACCTCCGGCAGGCTCAGGCAGCCTTCATCGACATCGGCGACAGCACGGGAGGCGGCGACGATCCGCGGGTTGATAAAGACCGTGTCGGCCTCGGGTTGGGTGCTCGGCGAGGCCACGAACATCCGCCACGGCAGCCCCACCTGCGGCGCGGCAAGGCCCACCCCGGGCGCGGCGTGCATCAGTTCGAGCATCCGATGGGCCACCCTGCGGACCAGGGTGTCGATCCGCTCGATCGGCCGCGCCCGACGCCGCAGCACCGGGTCGGGATACAGCACGATCTGAAGCTGATCGGGATCGAACGCCATCGCAGCCATCGTAGCCATCGCCGCAGAGGCGAACAAGAACCGCGTGCCACTGGTGGCTTGTCCACCAGTGCCCCCAACCTCCGCAAGGGGCCTTGCCTGCCGGGCACCTCATGTCCCACGATCCCCTCACACGCTCTGGCTGCGGATGTGCGTCTTGCCCCCGCCCTTGCGGTGGGCGGCGGTGAGGGTGCGCTCATCCCA
>PUMS01000283.1 GCA_003551485.1 Phycisphaeraceae bacterium
GATGGGACGCTAGACGACGTGCTGGCGTGCTCCGCACGAGGCGATGATCGCGAAAAGAGATCCCGTAGCATCCGGCTCGCCTGTGCTGATGTTTCAGCGGCCCAGAGTAGAAGGCTCTGGGGGGCGCAGTGAAGCGCACTGCGTTCCTCAGGGAGGAACGGGTTTCCCCCAAGCCTGTGCCGACATCGCAATCGCCACTACGGAAGTGCCATGACGACGGGCAGATCACGTATCCGCTCAACATCACGGTCTCAACGCGCCCAGCCACGGGCTCGGTCCCACTCTCGCCCCCCGACTCCCTTCCCAGCTTCTGGAACTGGTCAGATCCCGCTTCCCGGATCGCCCGCCGCGAAGTTGACGTAGCGACTCGGCGGCTAACCTTCCACCATGGGTGTCTGTGCCGACCCAGAGCGGTCGCCGACGAAATCTGCCGGAAGTCTGCAACAGAGCTCATTGCTGACGCCGGCTGTGCCTGGAGTAGCGCCATAATCTCCTTTCGCCCCAAGCCACCCCCAGTGTGGTATCAGTCGAGCAAGGTATGTTCACGGAAAGATCCGGACTCCGCGACACGGAAGCTGGGCCGTGCTATACAGAATCTGTCTATCACCGATCTCCTAGATTCTGTCTAATACACTGGGCGTAACAATGGATTCGTTCAATTTATCGGTGTTGATTGATTTGGCCTCACGGTCATTTGATGCGTTTGCCGGATTTGTAGTGACTGGCATGAACTCAAACCTTGTGATAGCTCTTTTTAGCTCGCTTGCCGGTGCGTTTGGCGGCGCCATTGCAGCGCAGCGCGTGATTGAAAGAAGCAAAAGAAAGGAAGTGTTTCTGAAAGAGTTGAGGAACACCAACGCTGCAATCATGGTGAGCTTTTCGATCTGCAACGCGCTGCTGGCATTAAAGCGTCAACATTCACTACCCCTTTATGAGCAGTACACGAAAGATCGTGGGAAGGCAGAAGAAATCTCCAAAAAGCTAGCGGCTGATGAAAATGTAGGCGACGAACCGTTCCATTATCTTGCTGACCTGAAAACATTCGCTGCACCATCGGTACCCATCGAAACCCTGAAGAACCTTGTATTCAATGAAGTCTCATCACATGGTCGGGCGCTGAGCGCCACCTCCTTCCTGGAAGGGGCCTATATCGGCTTAAAGGAAGTTCTGGCAAGGCGTGAGTCCATGGTGGCGAAGTTCCAGGACGGCACAATAGGAGAGGCTGAAACGCCATATTTTTATTTCGGTATTCAGATGCCTTCTGGCCACACCAATCATGAATATCCCGATTTGGTTGAGGCGATTCATAGCTATATAAATGACGTGATATTTTTCTCGTCAAAACTCTGCGAGGACTTAGCGGTCTACGGTAATAGATTGCGCGATAAGAACAAACGGCTTGCGAAGAATGCACCGAAAGTCAATCAACCAGATTTCAGCACCCCCCAGGGATTGAAGCTTATACCTCCGGATAGTGATTATTCCTCGTGGCTGAATGGCTTCAAAGAAGTAGGCAACAAAAAACGAACTCTGTTGTAAGAAAGTGCACACGCCCAACAAGCAGCCCAAGCCAACGCCGTACCGGCGCGGCTTGGCTTGAACGTTATGCAAAGAGGGGAAATAATGAAAGTTCTAGGAGTTCGCTGCAGCACCACAAATTTCAGCTACGCGGTGCTATCCGGTAGTGGTGAAAGCCCGGATGTACTAGAAGTGAATACGATCTCCATGCCATCGAATTACTCTCAGCCAGAAAAGCTGAAGTGGCAATTTGACGAGTTGCAAACGTTAAATCGAAAGCACGACATCAGCAGATGGGCAATCAAGGGAGCAGAGCCTATGGCAACGAAGGGTAAGCCCTACGCCGACAGGGTGGAGCTCGAAGCTATGGTTTCTCTGTCAGCGGCAATATTAGGTCAGGACGATGTTGTACGGAAAGTGAAGCGGACAATCGCAAAAGATTTGGGCCTAAAGGGCAAGGCTACGGCGCTCGTCGAAGATCTAGATTATTCAATCATTGACGGCTTAGATCAAACGTCGGATAAGGAGTTTGAGGCAATAGTAGTTGCCTGGAGTTGCTTGTAAATATGTCTGCCGGATTTGATTTTCAAACAAGATTAGGGGCGGGCCATTTTGGAGAAGTGTGGCATGCTATCGATTTGGGTCTAAACGCTGAATGCGCTCTAAAGTGTATCCCTCCTGACAAAGTAATAAACAAAAACAACTTCTACCAAGAGGCGCAAACTCTCAAAGCAGCGGAACACCCTAACATCGTGAAGGTGAATGAGACCGGAAAACTCGATGACGGACGCATATATGTTGCGATGGAGTATCTGGTCAACGGAAGCTTGGAAGACGAAGCAAAAGGCGCATACGTGCCATTGAGGCGCGCCAAACGAATAATGTGCGACGTTCTGCGCGGGCTTGAGTACGCGCACGAAAATGGGATTATTCACCGTGACATTAAACCCGCAAACATCCTGATCGGCAATCACGGCGAAGGGAAATTATCTGATTTCGGACTAGCTTTACCCAGCCTGAAGGGGTTGGACCTATCGGCAGTAAAGGGCTATCAATACCTTCTTCACTTGGCACCTGAAGTAACGACCTTCTCCGAGCATGATCAATTAGCAGATGTTTATGCGGCCGGTGTAACTATGTACCGTCTTGTTAATGGTGATAGCTACCTGCCAGTATTGAAGCCGATGGAAGCCGTCCGTCGTGCCCGAGCGGGCGAGTATCCGGATCGGAAGCTCTACCGGGGTTTCGTTCCAGCTTCCGTCAAGAAAGTCATAAATAGAGCGATGGAAGTCGATTTGGCTAAACGATTCCAATCCGCCGAAGAATTGAGGCGTGCTCTCGAGGCTGTTCCCATAGCCATGGATTGGAAGGAGCGGAATTTTGCGCAAGGAAAGCGTTGGACTGGAACCGATGGTAAAAGAGACCTCGAGGTTTCTCGTAAACAAGGGGCCAACGGTGAATGGGAGCTGGAGGTCAGGAAGGCAGGAACTGGTAAGGCTCTTAGGCGTGATACATCAATGTGCAAATCGGGGTTGAACGAGAAGCAGGCGATGAGGGAGGCCTATCGTGTTCTTCAGAAGTTTGTCACTGGAAAGGCATAAACAATGGCAGCAGTCGGAACGTTTTCCCGCTCCTTCGTCACTCCAAGACGTCCGCTGTGCCAGCCGTTAGAGCGAGGAGGGGCATCATGAGATTTCACGCATCACAGGTATGTGCCTCCGCGGCTGGAGATTACTACCAGCTCTTTCTTGGTCCCGAAGAGTCGGAGGAAGACGACGCGGATCCA
>PUMS01000109.1 GCA_003551485.1 Phycisphaeraceae bacterium
GCGCGGCGGTCGCCATGCGGCATGTTGCGCTCAGAGATGCTCACCGCGCCGGCTCGCCCTCCAGGAAGATGCTGGCCGCGCCGAGGAAGAAGCCGGCCCGGTCGGAGTCGTTGACCCGCAGCGTCAGCTCGGTCTGCTCCTTGAGGTCGGCCACATCGATGGGCACGCGGCGAAGCCAGGTGATGTTCTCCGGCGTCACCGCCGCGGGCAGCGTGTAGCTACGGCCGTTGACCTCGACGCTGGCAAGGTCGTGGCCCAGCCGCTGCACCGACAGCGTCACCCACGCGCGCTCGACGTTGGCGAACGCGGCCATGTCGATGTCGATGGTCTGCGTCAGCGGCTCATCGGGCGTGACCTCGCGGATGATCTCGGGCCCGAAGAACTGGCGCTGGATCACCTGCGACTGCTCGGGCAGGTCGCCCTCGAGCGGCAGCGTGAACACGCGGATGCCGCGAGGCTCGATGCTTTCGCGCCAGCGGGCGCGGCGGTCGCCATGCGGCATGTTGCGCTCAGAGATGCTCACCGCGCCGTCGGCGACCCTCGAGCTGCGCAGGGTGTGGCCGGTGAAGCGCGTGCCCTCGGGCGCGGCGATGGTGAGCATCACCTCTCGCTCGTGCGGATGGTCGTTGAGCACGGCCACAACCAGTTCCTTGTCGGCCTCGAGGTCATCCGGCCGGGGGTTGCGGGGGTCGGCACCGTCGATCGAGGCCACGACGTAGACGTGGTTGTCATCCTTTACCACCTGCACGAGCCGGCCGCGAAGGTTGCGAAGCAGGTCCATGGCGATGCCCTCGCCATCGTCCGACCACCAACCCGTTCCGGCCTGACTGGTGCGTGCCCCATCGCCGAAGTGGAGCATGACGCGGGCCTTGTCCGGCACGAAGTCCAGGGCGTGGATGATCTTGCGGCTGACCCACTCGAACTTGTTCAGATCCGCACTGCGCGTGGCGGCATCCTGGTAGACCTGCGGGTCGCTCGAGGAGGCCGTCTCGGTGTTGTAGGCATACAACCACTTGCCGTGCTCGGTCACGCCGTAGGCGGTGACCACCTCGTACTGGCCGGCCATGTTCAGCGGGTCGCTGCCGTAGTCGTGCTCGTTGTAGCCGTCGATCAGGTCGATGGTGGCGTCGATGGTCGGCTTGTAGAGCAGGTCCCAGGCCGCCCAGTGGTCCTCGCCGGGCCGGTTGCCCCAGCCGACGAAGTAGACCGCATCGGGGTTGGCTTCCTTCAGCCCCCGGCCGAAGGCGACGGCGGGCTCGATGTAGTGCTTGAGCATCCCTGCGCCGGACCAGTAGGTGAACTGCGTGGTGTCGACCACGTGCCAGGGGGTGAAGGCGGTGAGCGTACGGCCCTGCCACTCATACGTCTCGCCGTCGGGCACATCCTTGGGTGGATGGCTCTGGGGCCGCCACTGGCCCTCGTAGAACTGTCCCATGCCACCGTAGGGCTCGGCGTGGCTGCGGGAGGGGACGTTGCCATCGCCGTCGCGCCCGCGCCGCCAGTGGTCGAGGTGGTCGCCGTAGCGGCGGTCGAAGTAGCCGAATATCTCCGGCAGGTAGTAGCGGCGGTCGCGGGTCCAGATCAGGTGGGGTGCCTCGGTGCCGCAGTGGCGGATGCGGACGGTGGCGCCTTCCTCGGCCTCATCGCGGTTGTAGAAGTGCGGGCCGAAGTTGGCGCGGTTGAAGTTGGCCCAGTTGAGGTACGGCTCGTTCCAGTACTCAACGTAGAGCGGCCTGCCGTCCTCCTTCGCCCGCTCACCGAAGCGGCGGCCAATCGTCTCGGAGCGCTCTTCCCAGTTGCCGTGGGTGATGCGCGGGCTCGGCCGCACGCGGTCGCCCATGGTGTTGATCCAGATGTGGGTCTTGTCATCGCCGAAGCGCGGGCTGCCGGAGAGGGCATCGTGGTGGATCGTGCGGTTGGCCGCGAGGCGGTAGCGCTCGTGGCGGTTCTCGCCGAGGTGAAAGCCGCCGAAGACGCCCGCAGGGATGTGCTCGGTGCGGTTGATGTCCAGCAGCCGGCCGGTGACCTCGATCTCGGTGGGCTGCGGCGGCTCCTGCGGCAGCTCGATGAAGCGCAGGCCGGTGACGGTGAAGCTCACCTCGCCGATGCCCAGCGGGTTGACGATGCCGATGGCGATGGCGGTGATCCGGCTGGTATCGAAGCGACCCTCGGGGTCCTGGAAGCGGCCGTGGGGCGGGTTGTGGTACATCGGCAGGTCGAAGTCATCGAAGCGGGCGATGCCGGTGTTCTCTGCCGCGGCCAGGTCGCAGGCCCAGGGATGGCTGTACCAGGTGCCACCGGCCTCGCGAAGGGCGAGGGTGATACCGGCATCGCGGCGGGGCTGCCCCGTACGGATGGCCAACTCGGCGGCGTGGAAGTCGCTCAAGTCCATCGGCTCATCGAGCTGCACCACGCTCCAGCGGGCGTGGGTCCAGTTTCGCCGCTGCGTGCCGAGGTCGAGGTTGAACTTCTGCCCATCCTCGACCTGCTCAGCGCCGCTGAAGCGGTGCTGCTCGAGGTCGAACTCGATGCCATCGCCACGGGCCTGTGTGCCGGTGGGCATGGCGGCGCAGGCGACGAAGGCGAGGGGAATGAGGGCGATCCAGTGTGCTAACTGCATGTCAGGTGCTCCATGATTCCGCGGCCGGGGCTACGGGCGTGCTCGCAGCCGCAGGTCCGGCCGGGGAGGCGGGGGCGGCGGGGGGAGGGCTGTTCAGGGCGGTGCAAGGGCGTGCGGATTGCCGCGGCCGTCCCCCTTACCGCCGGGCATGAGCCGCACAACGGAAGCGGCCACACCTGTTGCAGTTTAGGTCCCCCTGCCACGCCGTGCCAGCCCCCTGCACCCGAAAGCATCCCCCGGTCTCTCCCGGAAATCGTCGATGGCCATGGCCGAACCATCCTGGCCCACGGAAATGCTCAGATCAGTCCCGCCGCGGCGGTCAGCACCATCAGCGCCACCAGCAGGCACAGCACGGCGTACAGGTGCACCCCCTGGCGCAGATACACCCCCGCCCCGGCCAGCAGAGCCCAGGCCGCCGCGGTGCAGCCCAGCAGCGCCACACCCAGGTGGGTCAGGCCATCGCCCGTCCAGGGGTGTTGCAGGTAGAAGTGGGCGCCGGGAAAGCCTTCGCCCACCTCATCCCAGATCGCCGCCGGCTCATCCCCGGCGAAGATCGCCGCAAACAGATGGTTCTTGTCCAGCACGTTGTGCCGCGGCATCGCCATGGCGATCACCGGGCCGATGATGCACAGCACGCACGCGCTGAGGGTCAGCCAGTAGAGCACACCGCCGAACACGCGAC
>PUMS01000337.1 GCA_003551485.1 Phycisphaeraceae bacterium
CCTCGACCCAGTCGATGCCCAGGAAAAAGAACCGCGCCCCGGCATCCACCCAGTGGCGGTTCCGCCAGCGGATGAACTGATCCTCGCGGTCGATGCCCTCGTGGTAGGCCACGGTGGCCTCGGCCATTTCCCGGTCGAAATGCCAGTTGGTGTTCGACCGGTCGCCCTCGTAGTCATTCCACGCCGCGGGGCCTGAGCCCGGGCGCTTGATTGTCAGGTCGGTCAGCCAGCCGGTGGCGGGGTCGATGCGGTTGAGCTCGATGGGCTCATCCGCATCCACCGGCCAGGATTCGGGGATGCGGGCGGCCGCGGCCTTGCGGATGAACATGGCGGCGTACTCGCCGTTGCGGTCCGACCAGGCGAAGTGGCCGGCGCCAGGCTCGATGAGGATGGTGGCGAGGTTGGCCGGGTCCTCGGCCCGGAAGCGGGCCATGCCGTTGCGCGAGCCTTGCCAGCTCTCGCGGCCATCCTCGGTGCGCATCGTGCCGGCAAACTCATCGAACTGCCCGACCATCATCAGGGCGGGGATGCCTGTCGGCAGCGGCGGGTCGCCCCACGGGCCCCCGCCGCGGTACTGGATCAGCCCGAAGCAGCGGTCGGCGAACTGCACCGCCCGGGCCCTCGCCGGCGGCCCGTTGGCCGAATGCCCGGCGAACATCACCGGTGCGATGCTCAACTCGCCGTAGCCGCTGGTTTCCGCCGCATCATCGAGCACCTGCTGGATGTCCGGCGATCCCAGGCCCGGCCGCAGGAAGAGGATGGCCAGTTGCTGATCGACGCAGGCCTCGCGGATTCGCGGGTCGGCGACGAAGTGGGCCTCCATCAGCGTCATGCCGGCGATCACCACGCCGCGCACCTGCCCGGCTTCAGGCGGAATCCACAGAAGTGCCTCGCTCGAGCCGCGCTGGGTCTCGACGGGAATCGCATACTGAAAGATGGCCCCTGTGGCCGATGCGGTGGTGAGGGCAAGCGCAGCCAGCGCGGCGAAGATCGTTCGAAACATGATAGGGACTCCTGAATCCGTGCGGTTTGGGAAGCGGTCGGGTCGGGACCACCGCGCCGCCATTGGGCGGCCGATTCGCGGCGACCCGTGCATCGGCAGCGCTGCGCGGCATAACGCCGCGGCGGGGGTTGCGATTGCCACTCTTCCCCCGCCTCGGCCTGCCCCGCAACCACCGCCACCACGGTTCCATGCCACAGTCCCAGGCTGAACAGCGGACACGGATGGACCTGAAGCGCTTCCCGCGGATCGGTGAAACGTGTATCTTGATGCGGCGCCGGGGACAGGCTGCGCGTTCGACCACCGTCACCCATCGGGAGGTTGCGCCCATGAAAGTCGCCGTCTTCTCAACCCGTCCCTACGACAGGACGTTCCTGGAACAGGCCAACCGCCAGCGCGGTCACGAGCTGCATTTTTTCGAGCCGCGGCTGTCGGCCCAGACGGCATCCCTGGCGGCGGGGTTCGATGCCGTGTGCATCTTCGTCAACGACCAGGCCGACGGTGAAGTCATCCAGATGCTCCACGACGGCGGCTGCCGGCTGATCGCGCTGCGCTGCGCGGGGTTCAACCAGGTGGACCTGGCCGCGGCCGAGCGGGTGGGCATCGCCGTGGCCCGGGTGCCGGCCTATTCACCCCACGCCGTGGCCGAGCACACGCTCGGGCTGATGCTGGCGCTGAACCGGCGCATCCACCGGGCCTTTGCCCGGGTGCGCGAGGGCAATTTCCTGCTCGATGGCCTGCTGGGCTTCGACATGGCCGGCCGGACCGCGGGGGTGATCGGCACCGGGCGCATCGGGCAGGTGGTGGCGCGCATCCTGCTGGGGTTGGGCTGCCGCGTGCTGGCGTTCGATCCCAAGCCCGATGAGACACTGACCGCCGCCGGCGCGGCCTACACGTCACTCGAGGCCCTGCTCAGCGACAGCGACATCATCACGCTGCACTGCCCGCTCACGCCCGACACCCACCACTTGATCGACGCCGCCGCGCTTGGCCGGATGAAACGCGGCGTAATGCTGATCAACACCAGCCGCGGCGCCCTGGTCGACACCCGGGCGGTGCTCGATGCGCTCAAGAGCGGCCATATCGGCCTGCTGGGTCTGGACGTCTACGAGGAAGAGGCCGACCTGTTCTTCCAGGACCTGTCCGACCGGGTGATCCAGGACGATGTCTTCGCCCGGCTGCTGACCTTTCCCAACGTGCTGATTACCAGCCACCAGGCCTTCCTCACCGAAGATGCCCTGGACGCAATCGCGCAGACGACGATGGACAACATCGACGCCGCGGCGAATGGCAAGCCGTTGCCCCACGCGGTGACCACGGCCTACCGCGCATAGGACGCCGGATGCAACTGGTGGCTTGTCCAACAGCGCCCTTTGGTCCACAGCCCGGGCGCCGGCCGACATGCACCCGGCGGGCACGTAGCGCTGTACCCCGGCAACCGTGGGCCTGGCTTGCAGGTCTTCGCTCTGCCCAGCCTACGCTGGCGGGCTTGGAGGACTTGCCGCGATCGGGGCCGGCAGCGGCCTATGCCCCGAGACCCGCGGCGGGGGCGTCGAGGTACCACTGGAGCCGGCCGCGGGTGGGCTGGATGCCGGTGATGGGCAGCAGCTCGGGGTCGGGGCCGTGCCGGCGCAGGTGCTGGTCGATGCGGCGGAGGGTGGCGGCCTTCTTCTGACCGGTCACCAGCACGCGCAGGTGCCGCGCGGCGTTGAGCAGGGGATAGGTCATCGTGATGCGCGGCGGGGGCACCACGGTGGGCCCATCGTTGTTCGCTACCCAGCGATCGTGCATCACAAGGGCCGGTGAGCCGGGGAAGAGGCTGGCGGTGTGGGCGTCATCGCCCATGCCCAGAAGCACCCAGTCCAGCGCCGGCGGCTCGGACAGGTCGCCGAAGACCTGGCGCAGGGCGGCCTCGTAGGCATCGGCGGGGTCGGCGGTGGTGGTCGGCACGGGATGGACGTGGTCCGCGGGTGTGGGCACCTGCGTGATCAGCGCTTCGCGGATCATGCGGAAGTTGCTTCTGGGGTCCTCTCGCGGCACCCGGCGTTCATCGACCAGCCAGATGTGCGTCCGCTGCCAGGGCAGGTTGCGCCAGGTGGGGTCGATCACCAGGCGGACGTAGAACGGCTCGGGCGTGGATCCGCCGGAGAGGGCCAGGTGAAACTCGCCGCGCTGCTCGACGGCCTCCCCGGCCGCGTCGCGCAGATCGGCGGCCAGTGCATCGTAGAGCTCATCGGCCTCTTCCACGATGCGGATGTCGCCGGGCAGTTGCAGTGAGGTCTCGCTCA
>PUMS01000170.1 GCA_003551485.1 Phycisphaeraceae bacterium
AGCGGTCGCGACGCCCCCCTGGGCCATGAGATCGGTCAAGTCCTCCACTTCGCGGAAGTAGCGCCCGATATGCGGGGCTGCTGGGCCGAAGCCTGCTTCCAGCCAGTCGCGCACGATCGCGTGGGCATCGCGGCTCGGGTCCCAGAGCAGACGGGCCAGCACGTAGTGATTGATGCCCTGAGTGGCCCAGAAGTGCAGGATGGAATCGAAATCGGCGCCCATCATGCCGGTCTGGTAGGTGTGCTTGATGTCCTCGTCGAGCTTGGCCACGAACACCGCCGGAAGGCCGTGCCGGCCGTGCAGGAGCGCGTTGGGGCGCAGGAACATCTGCTGCGCTCGCGCCGCCCAGCCGTCCCAGCTTTCGCGGTCGCGCTGGCGCGTGGTTTCGTTGTTGTAGCTGAGGCCCACGAAGCCAATCAGCACGTTGGGATGAAGGTCGGTGTGTAACGGCGGGCGGCGGTAATTCGAATACGCGTACCCGGCCACCCAGCGGTCCGGGTGCACCTCGGCCACGCGTGCGGCCACCGCGGAGTAGAAGCTCGCGTAGCGGTCGCTGAGCGAGGGGTAGGGATTGTGGCGCACCAACCCCCCGACGCGCTCGGTGATGCTGTGGTCCCGGGGCGCGTTGGCCGCCTCGTAGACACGGCAGGCCGGGTCGGCATCGAACGTGTTCTGTGAACCGCCGTCGTTCGGGGAGATGGAAGCCGCCTGGAGATCGGGGTTGGCGCTCAGTTCTCGGATCCGTGTGCGCGCCACCTCGGCCCGCAGTGCCTCGTTGCAAACGGACAACCGCTCGCGGCTCGGGTGCTGCGTGCGTCGGCCGTCGGGCTGCAGCGCGAACCATTCGGGGTGGTCCTTACCATAGGTGTCCCACCAGCCGCCGTACGAATGCCCGTAGCGGATATCAATGCTGCGGCCGCTGCGCTGGGCCTCGAACCAGGCCCCGGACTCGCCGTGCCATTCGCGAAACGCGTGCACGTCGAACCCGAGCCGGTCGAGTCCGAGCTGGTAGGCGCTGCTTCGATGAACCTCGCGACCGCCACGCTGAACGACACCGCCACGGCCCGAGTTGCGCAGGTTCCGCAGGCGTAGCGCGGGTGCGTCCTCCTCGTGCACGGGTGGTATCGCCACGCTCCGCCCTTCGGGCACCACTTCGCCGAGTTCACCGGGCCAGAGCCAGCGAAACCCCACGTGGCCCTCGAGCAGCGCATACGCGCCGTGGTGCGTGCCGAACGTGGGCCGGCCACCGTCGGGCAGGTCGCGCCCCGCGACCAGCAGCACGTTGCCCGTGGTGCGGATGACGTAGCCCTCGTAGGGCAGTGTGTCGGGGGCAAAGCCCAGCTCACCGGCCAGCTTGCTGTCGCCGACGAGCACGACGAAGCGCATGTCCTCGCCGTCGACGCGCACCCGAAGGCTTTCGCCATCGGGCCGTACCCGAACACGCGACTCGGTTCGGATCGGCAGCACCGCCCCGGTCATCCGCTCGAGCGCGGGCTGGAGGCGCTCGGCGGCCGCACGGGCGTCCGGGCTCGGGTTATCGGCGGTGATCAGCACGGCCAGTGGCTCGCCGTCCCGTACCAGTTCGACCGGTGCGCCCGGAAGACTGCGGCGCTGGAAGTTTGATTCCAGCGGTTGGCGAATCGGCGGCGACAGGGCCGGGGCGTGCAGATCGACCACGGGACCGAGGGGCTCCAGACGCCAGGGTGCGCGATCCGTCGGCACCCGGCGTGGATCGACCGAATCGATGATGCGGGCAATGATGCTGCCGTACGAGCTGACATCCGCATTGGAATAAGCGCGCAGGCGGAACATCGTGGAGCCGAGGAGGAAGACATCGCCCTGCCCGACCGGGTTGACGGCGACCCAGGCCTGGTCGTCCGTGCCCACGAGCGCCCGCGCGGTGGTCAGGCCGCTGTAGGCATGATTGCCACCGCTGCGGATCCAGTCGACCCCGGCGTCGGCCTCGCCCGCTTTGTGCTCGGCGGTCCGCGCCAAGAGGTCGGCCAGCACCGGATGCTCGGGCCGCAGGACGCGCCCTTCACCGCTGGCGTGGGGGCTGTGCTCGGCGCCGATCAGGGGCTCGATGCGCTTGAGGTTGCGGCCTTCGCCCGCCAGGTGCATGGGCGCGGCTCCGAGCATGACGATGCGACCGCCACCGCGCACGTATGCCACCGCCTGCCGGATCTGTTCGTCGGTCCAGGGTTGCGGCCCTTCGCCCCGCAGGTTGAGGATGATGACGAGCTTGAATTCGCCGAAAGCGGCAGGGTCAAGCCGTTGCCCGGCGTCGTGGAAGGCGATGTCGTATTCAGCGTGTGCGGGCTCCAGGTAATCGTGGATGATCAACTGACGATCGAGCCGGCCGTCGTAATAGGTGCCGTGCACGATGGCGATGTCGGCCAGCCCCGGATCACCCCGCGAACCGAGCAACTCGTAGTTCGGGTAGCCGCTGTGTTCGGGGGTCGGGCCGGCCGCCTTGGGTGCGCCAGTGGCCAGCAGGCTCAGCAACGCCACGAGGCCGAGCAGCATTAGCCTGCGCGGATTGGCGGCTGCGAAGGTGATCCTTAGGAGCATTTCAGGGCTGCTGATGACGGTCGTGTCAGGAGGCTTTTCCTGGGGCACCAATAGCTCTGGTGCTGGGACTGTCATGTCGGCAAGGCACGGCCTTCGGTCTCGCGATGACAAGGTATACAACCCCCTCGGTCATCGCGATGGTCCGAGGCCCACGGCATCAACGGGCACAGTACGTTGAACAGCCGAAGGCTGGCCCGAAGGGTGAGCGCAGCGAGTCATCCAGGCGGCGTGAAGACTGCCGCGCCCCTTCGGGGCTGGGAGTCACGCAGCGACTCGCACTGACCGGATGATTCGTACACGGAATTCAGCGCTTCAGGAACTGCAGATACCACGGCATCGCGGCCGCGATGCCGGCATGCAGGGTGAATTGCGGGGCATACCCGAGTAACCGCTCGGCCTTGCCGATGTCGGCCAGGGAATGGCGCACGTCGCCGGCGCGGAAGTCGCGGTGTACCGGGGCCTGCTGGTAGTGCCGGCCGTGTTCCGCGAGGGTCGCGCGCAGCGCCGTGAACAGCTCGTTGAGCGTGGCGCGGTGGCCCACGGCGACGTTGTAGACCTGGTTGCGCGCTGTGTCGGGCGCGGTGGCCGCGAGCAGGTTGGCCTGCACGGCGTTGTCGATGAAGCAGAAGTCGCGGCTGGTCTCACCGTCGCCGTTGATGAAGACTTCGCGGTCTTCGATCATTGCGGCGATCCATTGCGGGATGACG
>PUMS01000316.1 GCA_003551485.1 Phycisphaeraceae bacterium
CGCCCTTCAGCGCATCCAAGCAGCTGAAGATCGCGCCTTCCACCGTCACACGGTCCATGAAACGGATCGCCCGCCACTTCACTGCGAAAGGCTGTTTTTCGGATTTTTGAGATCGCACGCAAAAAAACAGGGCCACCTGCAAAAAGACAAAGGTGAAAGGACACAGCAATGACTCTGAACATCAACGACGACCTTAACATTGATCTGAGCATCCTCGATGCCGAGCCCGCCGATGAGTACCACGGCAAGGCCGGCAGGTACCTCTCCAGCCACCAGTTACTCGACTTCATGAAGTGCCCGCTGCTGCACTTCAAGAAGGCCAGCGGCTTGATCGCCCCGGGTGATACGCCCGCCTACTTCCTCGGCCGGGCCGCTCACGTCCGCATCCTCGAAGGCCGCGATGTCTATGAGGCGCAGTTCGCCCTCGGCGGCCCTCTCAACCCCAAGACGAACAAGCCCTATGGCACCAACACGCAGGCGTTCCGGGCCTGGGCCGAGGCGCAGAACAAGCCGGTGCTCTCACTCGACCAGGTCGACAACATCGAGGCGATGGCGGCGGGTGTGGCCATGAACGATGAGGCCGTCGAACTGCTTCTCTACGGGCGCAGTGAGGGTGTGGTGCGGGCCGAGTACTGCGGCACACCGTGCCAGATTCGCATCGACTGGACGCACCCGCACCGAGGCATCGTCGACCTGAAGACCTGCGATGAGCTGACATGGTTCGAGGCCGATGCCCGCCGCTACCGCTACGGCAACCAGCTCGCCTTCTACCAGAGCGTGCTCGAGCGGGTGATCGGCCGGCACGTGCCCGTCCACATCATCGCCGTCGAGAAGCGCGAGCCGTACCGATGCGGTGTCTGGCGGGTCAGCGATGACACGCTCGCCATCGCGCGGCGGGAGAACGAGGCGGCGATCCGGCGGCTGCTGGACTGCCGCGCCCGCGACCACTGGCCCACCGGCTACGAGAGCATCCGCATCCTCGATGTCGCATAGCCCAACACCTCTTCGCACCCGGGCGGGATGCCAGGAATCGCCGGTCGCAACGGAAGGGATGCCTTCACTGCTCCCCCGATGCATGCGGCCGCCCCGCTTCCGCCTCTGCGCCCGCCCGGATGCTTTTACCCAAGACCGAACGATCCCGACAGGAACCCACACATGCGACACAACTACCGAAAGACCGATCCGATCACTTCCTTTCTGGCCGGCCTGGACTGCTACATCGCCGGCACGGCCATTCGGCATGGCCACCTATGTCTGCGGGCGGTCACGGCCACTCCCGGCCTGACCGCCCGCGAGGTCGAGGCCCGCATCGGCATCAAGGCCCACAAGCGACTGCCCGAGCTGCGCACCGCCGGCCTCGTCCGCAACGGCAAACCCCGCCTCTGCACCATCACCGGCCGGCTGGCCATGACCTGGTACCGCGCCGATGTCCCCTGCCTTGCCTGCGCTGCAAAGCGCCTGGCCCAGTTCACCCTCTTCTGCGGAGCCCCTGCATGACCCTGCTCGAACGCATCCACACCGGCCGACGCCATTCGCCACCGCGGCTTGTGCTCTACGGCACCGAAGGCATCGGCAAGTCCACCACCGCCGCTGCGGCACCCGAGCCGATCTTCATCCCCACCGAGGATGGCCTTGACCAGATCGACTGCGCCAGCTTCCCACTCGCCGGCCGATACAGCGATGTTGAAGCAGCGCTGCAGGCACTGATCCACGAGCCCCACGACTTCCAGACCGTGGTCATCGACAGCCTCGACTGGCTCGAGCGGCTGATCTGGGACCACCTCTGCCAGCAGTACGGTGTCACGGGCATCGAGAAGGTCGATGGCGGCTATGCCCGCGGCTACACCCATGCACTCACCCACTGGCGCAAGGTGCTCGCCGACCTCGACACGCTCCGCCGCAAGCGTGGCATGTGCGTGATCCTGCTGGCACATGCCAAGGTCGAGAAGTTCGAGGACCCGGAGCACTCGAGCTACGACCGCTACTCACCGCGACTGCACAAGCATGCCAACGCGCTGATCACCGAATGGGCGGATGCGGTGCTGTTCGCCACCCGCCGGATCATCACCAGGGCCGATGCCAGTGGCGGCGGCTTCGGCCGCGACCGCACCATCGCCGCCGGGCTCGGCGAGGCCGGTGGTGAGCGCATCCTCCGCACCGTCGGCAGCCCGAGCTGCGTGGCCAAGAACCGCTTCAACCTGCCCGGTGAACTCCCCCTCGCCTGGTCCAGCCTGATGGAGGCGCTGCGGGTCGGCCAGCAGCCATCGGCGGCCGACAACCCGCCGCCGCTCCGCCTGACCAATCCCGCGCCCGAACCGGCCACGGCGGAGCAGTCGCAACTGGCCGAAGCGCCTGCCGCGCCCGAATCGCCCGATCCACCCGTGCGCCCGACGTTCCATGCCTGACCGGTGATTCACCTCCACCGCTTTATCACAACAACCACCCCTCTTAAAGGAACCATGACCCATGGCCAACCTCCACGGCTTCGATGCCAGCACCGTCGACCCCAACACCAGCTTCGATCCGATCCCGGCCGGCAAGTACCTCGCTGCCATCACCGAATCGGAGATGAAGCCGACCAAGACCGGCTCGGGCAGCTACCTCCAGCTCACCTTCACCGTGCTCGAAGGCGAACACAAGGGCCGGGTGCTGTGGGCGCGGCTGAACCTGAACAACCCCAACACCACGGCGGTGAAGATCGCCCAGGGCGAACTGTCGGCGATCTGCCGCGCGGTGGGTGTGCTTCAGCCGCGTGACAGCATCGAGCTTCACAACCTGCCACTGCTGATCAGCGTCAAGCTCAAGAAGCGTGCTGACACCGGTGAGCTGACCAACGAAATCAAGGGCTTCGAGGCGCGGGCCACCGCGGCGGCCAGTGGTGCCCAGTCGCCACAGGCTCCGACCCACGACAACACGCCGCCATGGCGGCGGTGAGTGAGGTACGGATGAAACTCACCCTGCCTTACCCACCCTCGGTCAACCACTACTGGCGCAACTTCCGTGGCCGCATGCTGATCAGCCGCGAGGGCCGGGCGTACCGCCGCAACGTCTGCGCATCGCTCGCCGGCAATGGCCCGCGCAAGCCGCCATCGGGCGGACGCATCGCCCTGGCGATGGATGCCTTCCCACCCGACCGGCGAAGGCGTGACATCGACAACATCCAGAAGGCCCTGCTCGACTCACTCGCCCATGCGGGCGTCTACGAGGACGACAGCCAGATCGACCTGCTTCTGACCCGCCGCTGTGACCCGGTCCCCG
>PUMS01000477.1 GCA_003551485.1 Phycisphaeraceae bacterium
CAGCCCGATCTTCAGCGCAGCGCCCTTCTGCGCCCCGGTGCGCGCGGGGTTGAGCTCGGTGCCGGCGATGAAGACCAGAAAGGCCAGGCCCAGCTCGACCACGTGCTGCACGACCATCTGGTCCGGCGCTGCGCCGCCGGCCTTCAGGCTCACCCCGGCCAGCACCAGCAGCGGCACCGAGGGCAGGCGAAGCAGCCGGGCCAGGCCCATGGCCGCCGCCGCGGCCAGCAGGATGCCGGCGATCTGCATCATCCCTGGTTCGCCCCCATCTCGCGGATGGCCGTCTCGAGCTGGCGCCGGCCCTCGGTGCGCGTGTCGATCAGGTAGGCCACGCCCTGCTGGCGAAGGTCCTCGACCACCGACTGATCGAAGGCGTGGATCACCGCCGGCACCTGCATCTGCCGGCAGTGCCAGGCCAGCATGCGGTTGGTGTCCTCGATCTGGAGGGCGGAGATCACCAGCCTCGCATCCTGCATGTTCACCTCATCGACCATGGCCGGGTAGTCGATGTTGCCCACCATCGTGCGGCAGGGCAGGTCCGAGAGCTTGCGCGGGTCGGTGTCGACGGCCAGCACGCTCTCGCCCAGCCCGTGCAGGTCGCGCACCAGGCGCCGGCCAAGCGGGTTCATGCCCACGACGATGACGTGGTCGTGCAACTCCGGGGCCGGCTCCTGTTCCTCCGGCGCATCGGCGTTGAACATCCGCAGCAGTCCCCACCGGTGGCAGACCTCGTGGAGCGGCCGGTTGTAGAGGATCATGTACGAGGAGGCGGCCATCGTCACCAGCCCCACCACCGCCACCAGGCCCACGATCTGCTCATCGACCAGACCCGCGGTCAGCCCGGCGTAGATGACGATGAAGCTGAACTCGCTGATCTGCGCCACGGTCACGCTGGTGAGGAAGCTGGTCTTCTCGCTGTAGCCGCAGCGGGCGATGATGAACATGAAGATGAAGGGGTTGCCGATCAGCACGAAGAGGCTCAGCACCACCGCCTCGCGCCACTGGTCGGCCACAGCGCCCACCTCCATGCCCGAGCCCAGGGAGATGAAGAAGATGGCGATGAAGAAGCTCATCAGCGGGTGGGTGCGGCGGCGAAGCTCGTGGCTGCAATCGAGCTGGGCCAGGCTCAGCCCCGCCAGAAACGCCCCGATCTCCTCCGACAGCCCGATCGCCCGCGCCGCCACCACGAACAGAAAGCACCAGCACAGGCTCCAGATCAGCATCGCCGCCGGCCACTGCGCCACCCAGTCGAACACCGGCCGCAGCAGGTAACGCGCCGCCAGCAGCGCGGCGGCCAGCATCAGCGCCATGCCCGCGAACGCCGCGCCCAGGTTCATCGCCACCGCCGCCGCCGCCACCTCCTCGCCCCGCAGGCCCACCAGGAACGTGAGGATGACGATGGCCACCAGGTCCTGCACCAGGAAGATGCCCACGGCGATGCGGCCGTAGAGGCTGTTGAGCTCGCCCTTCTGATCCAGCAGCTTCACCACCACCACGGTGCTGCTGAAGGTCAGCGCCACGGCCAGGAAGATCGATGCCATCACGTCGAAGCCCAGCAGCAGCGCAATCAGAAAGCCCCCCAGCGCGGTGAACACCACCTGCCCGATGCCCGCGGCGACGGCCACCTTGCCCACGTCCCGGATGCGCTCCAGGCTCAACTCCAGCCCGACCACGAACAGCAACAGCGCGATGCCCACGTGCGAGATCAGGTGGACGGTGGCCTTGGGCCCGGCCTCCGGCGGCTCGCCCAGCGGCAGCATCGGAATCCAGCCCAGCACCGGCCCCAGCAGCAGCCCCGTGGCGATGAAGACCACGATCGAGGGCACCGCCACCCGGCGCAACAGCAGCAGCGCCACCGCCGCGGCCACGATCATCAGACCGATGATGCCGACGAAATCCGTTACGGGCAGTTCAACCATGGGCACTCCGCCGCGCCTGCCGGACCAGAAGGCGGCATTCTACGCGATGCCCGCTACCCGTCTCGCAGCCCCCCCCCATCCCGCAGGGGCACGCCGTGGCCCGCACCCCGCAGCGATGAACGCCCCCCGGTGGGCACGGGCCCCGCTCTGGTCCGCCCACGCCGGTGACGGCAGAGCATCTGGAGAAATGGGGTGGGGCTGGACGGGCCCCGACTGCCGCTTCATGGCGGTCCTGTCCCGGAGGCAGGGGCAACCGGGCTCTCAGGGCACAGCGGGTGCGCGCGGGTGGGGCGATTGGCGACCTGATGGTCCGCTTCGCTGTCGCCGGCCGATGAATGGGGTAGACTTACCACTGTTGACTCGCTCCATCCCCCACCCCACCCCATGGAGGGCACGATGGCCCCGGATGCCGATGTGGCCGATTCGCCTGATACCACGATGCCAGGCCGCCCCAGGGCGCTGCTGGTGGGCACCGCGCTGACGGTGGCCCAGCTTCAGCACATGCTCGATGTGGTTCAACCCCGGCCCCAGGTGGTCGGCTGCCTGCTGCCGGGCACCAGCCACGGCTGGGTCAACGGCACGATCGCGGTGCTCGGCTCGTTTGCTGACCTCGAGCGGGCGCTGCGCGGCCACCACATCGACCTGGTGCTGGTGAGCCTGCCGGCCTCGATGGCCCGGCGAACGCGCGACCTGCTGGCCACGATCGAGCACGCGGGCATCAAGTGGCGGTGGATTCCCACGCTCTCCGACCAGATCACCGGCCACGCCCCCACGCCCGCGCCGGTGGAGACATTCGAGGATGAGGCCAGCGGCGAGAGCGCGCGGGATGTGCCCGAGCCCGAGGCCCTCAGCAACGTCATCGACCCGCTGGAACTGCTCAACCGCCGCCCGCGGCCGGTGGATGAGCGGGCCATCGTCGAGGCCATCGGCGGACGCGTGGTGCTCATCACCGGCGCCGGCGGCACCATTGGCAGCGAGTTGGCGCGGCGGGTGTGCCGGTACAACCCCGCCCGCCTCGTCCTGCTCGAGCGCGACCACACCACCCTCACCGAGGTCGCCCGCCAGGTGGCCGGGCTGTGGCCGGAGCTGTCGCGCAGTACCGTGCTGCACGATGTGGTCGATGCCGAGGCCACCCAGAAGGTCTTTCAGCAGCACCTGCCGCAGGTGGTCTTCCACACCGCCGCCCACCGGCCCGATCCCGAGGGCCGCCTCGAGCTCGACCCGCTCAAGGCCCTCGATGACAACCTCTACGCTGCGCGGCACGTGATCGATGCCGCGATCAACGCCGGCGCTGAGCGCCTGGTGCTGACCTGCCGCTACG
>PUMS01000135.1 GCA_003551485.1 Phycisphaeraceae bacterium
CCGGTCGCGCCGTGATATCGAAGAGCTGTTCAACGCCGTCGGCCGCGGCACCCCCGTGGTGATCCATCCATGAGCGCGGCCGCAACGTTGCTCTTCGCCGGTGGGGGCACGGGGGGCCACGTCTACCCCAACATCGCCATCCTCGAGCAGTTACGCCGCCTCGACGTCGACCTGCCCGCCCACTTCCTGCTCTCTGACCGCCCCCTCGATCAGCGCATCGCCGCCGAGCAGCGCCTGGATTACACCCCGCTGCCGGCAAGGCCCTTCTCCGCCCGGCCGTGGCGATGGCCCGGGTTTGTCAGCCAGTGGCGCCGGTCGGTGCGAGAGGCGGTCGAGTTGATCCGCAGCCGCAGGGTCGTTGCCGTGGTCGGCACCGGCGGGTTCATCACAGCGCCGGCGATCGCCGCGGCACGCAAGTGCGGGGTGACATCGGCGCTGGTGAACCTCGATGCCGTGCCCGGCCGGGCCAACCGCTACATCGCGCGGCGCGCCTCAGCAAGATTCACCGTATACCCTCACGCCAGCTTGCGCGACGCCCACCACATCGGCATGCCCCTGCGCCGGGCGGCCATCGGACCGGCCGACCGGGGCAATGCCTGCCGCGACCTCGGGCTGGACCCGGTCAGCGAGATGCTGCTGGTGGTCGGCGGCAGTTCCGGGGCGCGGTCGATCAACCGGATGATGCTGCGGCTGATCGACCTACCCGAGCCGCGGGGAGCGCTGCGGTCGTGGCAGGTGCTGCACCTGTGCGGTCCGGAGGACCGCGAGGCCCTGGCCGCGGCCTACACCGCAGCGGGGATCAACGCCCGCATCGAGCCGGCGATCACGCGGATGGGGGCGGCCTGGCGTGCGGCGAGCTTCGCCATCAGCCGCGCGGGGGCCGGTGCCGTGGCCGAAGCCTGGGCCAATACCTGCCCCACCATCTTCATCCCTTATCCCTTCCACCGCGACCAGCACCAGAAGCACAACGCCCGGCCACTGGTGGAACAGGGCGCGGCGGAACTGGTTGAGGACCCCGCGGACCCCGAGCCGGCCGCGCGCGCCGTCGCCCCGGCCCTTCTGGCGCTGATGCTGGATTTCGACCGCCGCCAGCGGATGGCCGATGCACTCGCCGCCACCTGTCCGCCCAACGGCGCCCAGACCGTCGCCGAATGGATCGCGCAGCATTTGGATGGCTGACCTGCGCGTTGGGCATCACAGCCCCCGACCCCCGGAACAGGACTTGGAGGTGTGGGCTCGGCCCCCTCTCCCACCGGGAGAGGGCTCGGGGGGTGAGGGCAGATTCGGACGGGCCCAGCGTATCTCCCCTCACCCCAACCCTCTCCCGCCCCGGAAGGGGAGAGGGAGTCACTCTCAGGGCAGCCCTCTGCCCCCGTTCCCCCGCCGTGTGACCTTGTTCGCCCCACGGCATGAACCTAGAATCGCCGCTTGGTGACATGCATGAGCCACGCTTCCCCGCAAGCCGCTGTTGACCTCGGTGACCTGCTGGCCCCCGGTCGGGAGGTCGAGGCCCATCTCCAGGCCCTGCTCGAGCGCCGACCGCTGCCGCAGAACCTGCGGCAGGCGGCGCTGTATGCCCTGCTCGGGCCGGGCAAGCGGATGCGGCCGGTGCTGCTGATCCGCTGCTGCGAGGCGATGGGGGGCCGCCTCGAGCAGGCCCTGCCCGCCGCCGCGGCCATCGAGATGATCCACTGCTTCAGCCTCGTACACGATGACCTGCCGGCGATGGATGATGATGACCTTCGCCGCGGCCGGCCCACCCTCCATCGCCACACCAACGAGGCCATGGCCATCCTCACCGGCGACCTGCTCAACACCTTCGCCTTCGAGGTGCTGGCCGAGTCCTACGGCACCACAGCGCCGGACCGGGTGGGGCCGCTGGTTCGTGAACTGTCGGTCGCCACGTGCGAGATGATCGCCGGGCAGGTGATGGACACGCTGCCGGACTTCGGCCCCGAGACCCCGCCGCTGGAGCGGCTTCAGCGCATCCACCGCAGCAAGACCGGCGCGCTGATCCGCGCTGCCTGCCGCATGGGCGTGATCTGCGCCGGGGGGCTGGAGGATGAAGCGCGGCGGGCGCAGCTCGAAGGCCTGTCGGACTACGGCCAGACCATCGGGCTGATGTTCCAGGTCGTCGATGACCTGCTGGATGTGACCTCGACGGCCGATGCCATGGGCAAGGCCGTGGGCAAGGACCAGGATCGGGGCAAGCTGACCTATCCGGGGCTTCTGGGGGTGGAGCGGTCGCGCCGGCAGGTGGCCGAGCTCCGCGGGAGGGCGCATGAGTCGTTGGGCCGTTTCGGGACCGAGGCCGACCCCCTTCGACGCTTGGCCGACTACCTTGCGGTAAGGGAGAGATAAGCCCCGCCGTCCCGTCATCATGATGAAAGGACAGGAGATGGCGTGCTCCGTTCGACGCGTTGACTAGAATGACCCCAACGCCCCGGGCCGGGTTGAGCCCGCGGCACACGGCGTCGGCTTTACGGACCGAGCCACACGAGGATGCAGCATGAACCCCAAACCGTCGTTGTCGGCGCAGAAGCAGCAGCGGGAGCAGGAGCACGACCCGCGGCCGCTGTCGCTGTTGAAGAAGATTCACAGCCCCACCGACCTCAAGCAGTTGCCCATCGAGCGCCTGCCCGACCTGGCCGCGGAAATCCGACACGCCATCTGCCAGCAGGTCTCGCTCAGCGGCGGGCACCTGGCGCCCAACCTCGGTGTGGTCGAGCTGACCATCGCCCTGCACTACGTGTTCGACTTCGCCACCGATCGGCTGCTGTTCGACGTCGGCCACCAGTGCTACCCGCACAAGCTGCTCACCGGCCGGCTCGACCTGCTGGGCAAGCTGCGCCAGGCCGGGGGCATGGCCGGCTTCCCCGAGCCGCGCGAGAGCCCGTATGACCTTTTCAGCGTCGGCCACGCGGGCACGGGCATCTCGACGGCGGTGGGCATGGCCCGCGGCGACAGCATGCTCGGCCAGGGCCACCGCCGCGTGGTCAGCCTCGTGGGCGATGCCTCGATCGTCAACGGCGTGGCCATGGAGGGGCTCAACAACGCCGGCACGCTCAAGCGCCAGCTCCTGGTCGTGCTCAACGACAATGGCATGAGCATCGCCCAGCCCCAGGGCGGCATGGCCCAGTTCTTCGACCGCATGCGCGCCAGCAGCGCCTACGACACGTTCAAGAAGCGCGCCCGCGACATGCTCAAGCGCCTGCCCTACGGCGACCTGATCGAGGA
>PUMS01000246.1 GCA_003551485.1 Phycisphaeraceae bacterium
CCACCCGGCCTACCTGCTGCGAAACTACAACCGCGAGACGCGGGCGAAGGTCTGGTCCGACCTTCAGCAGGTCATGCAACTGCTGCAGGGCGAAGGGGCCTGACCCGATCCCCCCGCCACCGGGGGGCGGCGCCGCTAAGTGCGGCATGTGTCGGCACCTGGCGCGTAATGGGGTGTGGGGAGGGCACTGCGGCGGGCGCCGGTGAACCCTGAAGGGCGGCGGGGCGTATGATGGGGAAGCCTTTATTTGCACGCAATCGTCCCCCCCTTGACCTTTAACCCCCCAGCTACCGTTGAAAGGACCCCGACATGAACAAGACGTTATGGATCGCATTGCTGAGCGTGGCGGTGGCAGGCTCGGGCTATCTCGCCCTTGCCGGCCAGGGCCGACCCGCCGAGCAGCCCCGCCAGGCCCCGCCGCCGCAGGCGATGCAGGGTTTCCAGCATGAGCTGCCCGAGCCGGACATGGACAAGGTGGCCTACGCCATCGGCCGCAGCATCGGCTCGGAAGTCAGGGAGATGTTCGATCGCTACGAGTTCGAGCTGGATCAGCAGCAGCTTACCTCCGGCCTCAACTCGGCCCTCGCCGACGAGGAGTCGGAGATGAGCGAGCAGGAAATCCAGATGACCCTCATGGGCTTCCAGCAGAAGGTGATGCAGAAGGAGCAGGAAATCCGCGAGCGTGAGGCGGCCGAGGCCGAGGCGCGCAATGAGGCCTTTCTCGAGCAGCACCGCGAGCAGGAAGGCGTCGAGGTGACCGCCAGCGGTCTCCAGTACCGCATCATCGAGCAGGGCGAGGGCGACAAGCCCCAACCCAGCGACCAGGTGACCGTTCATTACACCGGCCGTCTGACCGATGGAGAGGTGTTCGATGACTCGCGCCGGCGCGGTGAGCCGGCCACGTTCGTGCTCGACCAGGTCATCCCCGGCTGGACCGAGGGGATGCAGTTGATCGGCGAGGGCGGCAGGATCGAACTGGCCATCCCGGCGCGACTGGCCTACGGCGCCCAGGGCCGGCACCCGGTGATCCCGCCGCACTCGGTGTTGCTCTTCGAGGTCGAGTTGATCGACGTTGAGTCCCGCCCCGAGCAGCCGGCTCAGCCGCAGTTCCCCACGCAGCCGCCCCAGCCCGGCCAGCCGGGTCAGCCCGCCCCGCCGCCGCAGCCCGAGCGCCTGCCGCAGTAACGCAGGCTCCAACGTGCAACCCGTCTCACCATGGCCGGGCGCCTCAGCGAGGCGCCCGGCTTTTTTCATGGCGCAGTGCCTCATGCGGGTTCGACGCATCCACGGCAATGAAGTCCGCAGCCGGCTCTTCTCCCCTCTCCCGCCCCCGGAAGGGGAGAGGGAGTTATTTTCAGGGCAGTGTCTCATGAGGCTGCGCCGCACCCAGGAGGATGAAAAGGGGGCGGCGCTTTCTCCCCTCTCCCACCGGGAGAGGGGCCGGGGGTGAGGGCAGATTTGGACCCACCCTGCGCGTCTCCCCTCACCCCAGCCCTCTCCCGGAGGGAGAGGGAGCCGGATTTTCAGGGCAGTGGCACATGCGGCTACGCCGCACCCGCGACGATGAAAACCGCGGCCGGCTCTTCTCCCCTCTCCCACCGGGAGAGGGGCCGGGGGTAGGGCAGATTCGGACCCACCCTGCGCGTCTCCCCTCACCCCGGCCCTCTCCCGGAGGGAGAGGGAGTCAGAGAAGCCCGATTTTCAGGGCAGTGTCCCATGAGGCTGGCGCCTCACCCACGACAACGATACTCCCACAGCAGGATGCGGCACCTCCCCCGGTTCCGCAGCATAAAGAGGGGCGAAGCAAGAGCCTTCGCCGTTCGCAGCCGGCTTCAAGGCCGGGGTTGCCCGTGCAGGACACGGCGAACCGCCGGAGGCGGAGAGGCGGTTTTTCCACATCGAGTGAGTGCAACGGGGTGTGGGATACTCTCCATGCACCCCGCCCCCCCGGACCCGGCGCGGCGGGCTTGCGTAAACTCGGCGGTGGATATCATGTCGCGGCCGACTTGGCCGCGTCGGGGCGACTGGTCGTGATCTTGATGAGGAATCGCCGCGCGTGATGAGCACAAGCTGCATCCTGGCCGCGGGCGCGATCAGCCCCGATCAACTCACGCGGCTCCTGCTGGCGGTGGCGGTGCTGCTGGGACTGGCCAAGCTGCTGGGCGAGCTGGCGCACAAGCTGAAGCAGCCGGCGGTGCTGGGTGAGATCATGGCCGGGGTCATTCTCGGGCCGACCATTCTCGGGGCGCTGGCCCCGGAGGTGGCCCAGTGGCTGTTTCCCATCTACGCCGAGGGCAGCGCCGCCACCGAGGCCCAGGGCAGCGGGGGGTATTCGGCCAACTACCTCATCCTCGAGGGGCTGGTGGTGCTGTCGGTGGTGCTGCTTCTGCTGGTGGCGGGCCTCGAGGTCGACCTCAGCAGCGTGCGGCGCCAGGGCAAGGCGGCCATGCTGGTCAGCACCACGGGGCTGGTGATTCCCTTCGTCCTGGGCTTTACCACGGCGTGGCTGCTGCCCGAGGCCATGGGCATGGACCAGCCGCGGATGCGGTTGATCTTTGCGTTGTTCGTGGGTGTGGCGCTGTCGATCACCGCGCTGCCGGTCATCGCCAGGATTCTGATGGACCTGAACATGGCCAAGAGCGACATCGGCGTGCTGGTGATGTCCTCGGCCATGGCCAACGACCTGGTCGGCTGGATCGGCTTCGCTTTGATCCTGGCCATGCTGCCGGCCACGGGCGTGGTGGACGTGGCCGCGCCCAGCGGCGGTGATGTGCTGATGACGGTGGTGCTGACGTTCCTCTTCCTGGGTGTGATGCTCACGCTCGGCCGGCGCGCGGCGGCCTGGGCGCTGCCGCACATCCAGGCGAACCTGACCTGGCCCGGCGGTGTGCTGGTGTTCGTCCTGGTGACGGGCATCGCGGCGGCGGCGGTGACCGAGTGGATCGGCATTCACGCCATCTTCGGGGCGTTCATCGCCGGGGTGGCCATCGGCGACTCGCGCCACATGAGCGAGCATGCCCGCGAGACGATCCACCAGTTCGTGACCCACTTCTTCGCGCCGCTGTTCTTTGCCACCATCGGCCTTCGCATCAGCTTCATCGAGCATTTCGACCTGCCGCTGGTGCTGCTGGTGCTGGTGGTGGCATGCGTGGGCAAGATCGGCGGCTGCTACCTGGGGGCGCGGTGGGCGAAGATGAGCCATCGCGACAGTTGGGCAGTGGGCTTTGGCATGGTCGCCCGCGGCGCGATGGAGATCATCCTGGCCCAGCTCGCCTTCCAGGCGGGTCTGATCGGCGAGCGACTGTTCGTGGCCATCGTCATCATGGCCCTGGTCACGAGCATGATCAGCGGACCGGCGATGCAGAAGATTCTCCGCCGCCGCCAGCCGCGACGGCTTGTGGCCATGCTCAAGGAAGAGCAGTGGGTG
Source organism: Phycisphaeraceae bacterium (assembly GCA_003551485.1). GTDB lineage: Bacteria > Planctomycetota > Phycisphaerae > Phycisphaerales > Phycisphaeraceae > B1Sed10-187. The sequence goes on from PUMS01000246.1 coordinate 3,428, forward strand.
GCGGAGATGCGTAGCGGCGAGCGCCGCCATGCCATCGATGAGCTGGCGGCCGTGGCCGCGCGCCTTACGGGCCTGCCCGCCGACGTGATCGGCGCCGCCGTGTGGCGGCGCGAGCAGTTGATGCCCACCGGCCTGCCCCACGGCCTGGCTGTGCCGCACGCGCGCCTCGAGGCGCTGCACAGGCCGGTCGTCATCGTCGGCCGGTCCAACCCCGGCATCGACTTCGATGCCCCCGACGGCGGCCCGGCCCACCTGATCTGCATGATGCTCGTGCCCGAGGCCGACACCGAAGCGCAGATCGAACTGCTCGACGCCATCGCCCGCGCCTTCGGCGATGACAGGGCCCGTGCCGAGGCCATGGCCGCCGCCAACTTCACCGAGTTCCGCGCGGCCATCAGCGCCGGGGACGCCCGGCAGATGCGCAGCGGGTGATGCCTCCGCCGCGAGGCGCTGCGCGATGCCCGGCGGTGGGCAGGGGGGAGAGGGGGGGATGGGGGGCGGGCATCGCCGCGCCCATGAAGAAAGACGCCCGACCTTCGAGGCCGGGCGTCTTTCGATGGTGTCTGCTCCGTGGCGCGGGTTCGACTTTCGAGGTTCGGCCCGCCGTGAGGTTCGGAGCGGCGGGCAAGGGTTGAAACGAACGGGTTGAAACGAAAAGGAACGATTCTTCAGTCACTGCGCCGCCACACCGCGGTGTGGCCGGCACGCTCTGCCGGAGGGGCTCCGGCGTCGGGTCACTTCTTCTTGGCCACCTTCTTCTTGCTGGCCTTCTTCTTCGCGGCCTTCTTCTTCGCGGCCTTCTTCTTCGAAGCCTTCTTCTTGGCAGCCTTCTTCTTAGCCATGGCGTCTCCTTTCAGATCGAACGCGCTTCGGAGCTATCCACACTGTAACGTCGATGGTCATGGCAAGTCAATACTCTGCCGCCATCCACGCCCGATTTTTTTTATCGGCCCGATGCGCCGCCGGACTTGAAGCGCAGCCGTCCGCCTTCACCGTGTACGGCCTTCAACGCACGGGCAAGCACACCCCGACGGCCTGCAATGCGCTGTGGGCGGGCATCAGCGATGCTCATCGCCGCCTGGCCGGCCACGCTGACGCTTGATCCCGGCGCGCTTCCGCTTGCTCTCAAGGCGCCGGCGCTGGATGCGCGGCGGGATGCGCGTGGGGATGCGGCGCTTGGGGCGGATGCGAGCGCGCCGGACCAGTTCGGCCAGGCGTTCGATGCACCCGCGGCGGTTGGCCCTCTGCGTGCGATGCTCATCGCAGTGAATCAGCAGGTCATCGCCCTCGGTCACCCGCGAGCCGGCCAGACGGCGAAGCCGCCGCGCGGCTTCGGCCCCGATCAGGGCTTCAAGTTCGGCCATCGCCACGCGCAGGCTCACCCGCGTGGCGCGGCGGTTGACGTTCTGACCGCCCGGCCCCGCCGCGCGGCTGTAAGACCAGGCCATTTTGTCCGCGGCGAGGACCAGCCCGCCGCCGAGGTCGATGCCATCGGCCGGCGCCGGGCTGTCATGCCCGCCTGCGCAGGCGTCGGCGCCACTGTCGCTGAAATCGGCCATGTCATCGCCTCACCATTGCCCGGCAACGCGGCAGAGACCGCCGGCGCGATCGCATCCCCCCGCCACGCCCCGCCGCATCGCGGTCTCAATCATAGTGCGTCGGGCAGGTAGCGCGAGGTCCGCCGAGCGAAGGCCTCGGCAGCGCTGCGCACCGGTCAGTCCGAAAGGATGACCACGTCGTGGGAATCGAAGCCGAGTTCGACCTCGCGGCCTTCGGGCACGCGGCGGGGGTTGAGTTCGAAGGCCTTGATCGGTACATCGCCCTCGATCGACAGCAGGTGCTGGGCCATCTCGCCGAGGTAGATCACGTCTCGACGCCGCGCCTTGACCACGTTCTGCGGCCGCGGCTGGCCGTTCTCGAGCACGCGGATGGCTTCGGGCCGGATCGAGCAGGTGACCTCGCCTTCCGATGGCAGCTCCTCGCCGAACGCGCTCGAGACGATCCGACCCGCCGGGCAGTCGATCACCACGCGGCCATCGTCGCGGCCCTTGATCCGGCCCTGGATGAAGTTGGTCTCACCGAGGAAGTCGGCCACGAAGCGGCTGCGCGGCCTGTTGTAGAGCTCGCGCGGCCGGCCCACCTGCATCACCCGGCCCTGGTGCATCACCGCGATGGTGTCGGCCATGCTCAGGGCCTCCTTCTGATCGTGGGTGACGTACACGGCGGTGATGCCCGACCGCTTGCACAGGTGCTTGATCTGCCCGCGCATCTCCAGCCGCAGCTTGGCGTCGAGGTTGCTCAACGGCTCATCCAGCAGCAGCACCGTGGGCTTGATCACCAGCGCCCGCGCCAGGGCCACCCGCTGCTGCTGCCCGCCGGAAAGCTCGTTGGGCTTTCGCTCGGCGTAGCTGCCCATCTGCACCATGCGCAGTGCCGCGGCCACCTGCTTCTCGCGCTCGGCAGCGCCGATGCGCCGAACCTGAAGGCCAAAGGCCACGTTCTGGGCCACGGTCATGTGCGGCCAGAGGGCGTAGCCCTGAAAGACCATGCCCGTGTTGCGCCGGTTGGCCGGCACGTGGGTGACCTCCTGCTCACCGAAGCAGATGCGCCCGGCGGTCGGCTCGGTGAAGCCGGCGAGCATGCGCAGCAGCGTCGTCTTGCCGCAGCCGCTGGGCCCGAGCAGGAAGAACAGGTCGCCCGCGCTGACGGACAGATCGGCATCGTCCACCGCCACGGTCGTGCCGAACACCTTGCGCAGCTTCCGGAGGGAGATCGGCGTCATCACCCCTGAGCATATCACGCCCCCCACCCCCGGCAAGACCGGATGAGCCGGGGCGAAAGACAAGCCGTGTGCCGGATGCTGCCGACTCGGCAGGTGCCGCCGTCGGCTCCTCCAGCCGTGTCGGCGAACTACGAGCAGGCGCAACGGCCGGCAGGCAGCCAGCCAGAGGCGCCCGATCCATCCGCCGATGGCCGGCTCGAAGGTCCTGCACACCCGAAGGGAAGCCGGGGCGCTGTCCGTGGCCCGTACCACACTGCCGCGCGCCGGCATGAGTCCGGCTCGCCGGAGGTTGCCGGGAGTAGGGGAGAGGTCGGGGGGATGTGCGAGGCGTATCGCGGTGCGGGGCTACCGCCTCTGCTTTGAGAATCACGCCCTCGCCCCTGGCAGGGGCGAAGGCCTCCCGTGCCGCCGGTCAAGCCCCACGCGGCCCGCGCCCCGCGCCCCGATTGCGGCGTCGCGGTGGGGGCGGGTTTGGCGTACAATCCGCCCGCTTACGCAACCGAAGTTCACGCCTGCAAGGACCCGAGCATGCCACTGGTACCCATCGTCATCGAGAAATCCGGACGCGGCGAACGCGCCTACGACATCTACTCCCGGCTGCTGCGCGACCGCGTGGTCTTCCTCGGCGGGGAGGTCAACGATGAGACGGCCAACCTCGTCGTCGCCCAGATGCTCTTTCTGTCAAACGAAGACCCCAAGGCCGACATCCACTTCTACATCAACTCACCCGGCGGCTCGGTCAGCGCCGGGCTGGGCATCTACGACACCATGCAGTATGTGCGCTGCGACGTGGCCACCTACTGCATCGGCATCGCCGCCTCGATGGGGGCGCTGCTGCTGATGGCCGGCACCGCGGGCAAGCGCTACTGCCTGCCCAACGGCCGCGTGCTGCTGCACCAGCCGCTGATCGGCGGGGTCGAGGGAGTGGCCACGGACCTGGGCATCCAGGCCGCGGAGATGATCCGCACGCGCGACCGCCTCTACAGCATCATCAGCCACCACACCGGCCAGAACAAGGAAACCGTCGCCCGCGACTGCGAACGCGACAAGTGGCTCGACGCCGATGAAGCCGTGGCCTACGGTTGCGCCGACCAGGTGCTCAAGCACATTCCCGAGTCGCAGCAGCGGGCCGGCCGCGGCGGGGACGGCGAGGATGAGGACACCGAATGACCCTTTCCCGGCCATCGCGGCCATGGCTGAGCGGCTTCGTGGTGATGCTGGCCCTGCTCAGCAGCGGCTGCCCCACGCCCACGCGGATCGGTGGGGGCGAGCCGCTGGATGCGGTGCTGGATGACCTTCGCTACGAGAACGAGGAGTTGCGCGGCCGCATCCGCGCCCTGGAGCGCCAGCGCGACCACCTGCTGGGCCAGGTGCGCACGCTCGAGCAGCGCCTCGACCGCCGCGCCCACCTGCCCGAGGTCAGCCCCGGCGAAATCCCCGCCGCCGCCCGCATCGCCTTCGCACGCCACTCGGGAGCGCTGGACAGCAGCGGTGACGGCCGCGATGACACCCTGCGGCTTTACGTGCAGACCTTCGACCAGAAGGGCCGCTTCATCCCCATCGTCGGCCGCGCCGACCTCCAGGCCGTGGCCCTGCGGCCCGGTCAGGATCCGCTGCTGGTGCTCGAGCGCACCTGGGAGCCGCCCGACTTCAGCCGCGCCTACCGCAGCGGCCTCACCGGCACCCATTACACACTCGAAGCGCCTCTTCCCGACGACCTGCCCGAGGCCATCACCGAACTGACGGTGAACCTCACCGTCACCGATGCCGCCACCGGGGCCGAACTGCGCAGGCAGATGGTGGTGCCCCTGGGCGAGCGCGCTGCGGCCGGGCAGGATGAAGAGGAGGATGTTGGCGGCTGATGCCCGCCGCGGCCGCTTACTCCCCTCTCCCCTTCCGGGGGTGGGAGAGCGTCCGGGGGTGAGGGCGCATTCGGACGGATCCAGCGTATCTCTCCTCACCCCAGCCCTCTCCCGGAGGGAGAGGGAGTTTTTTTCATTGCCGCGAACTGCGGCAAGCCCATCATTGCCGGCGACCACCATGATCATCGAAAAGACCGCCCGACCCACGCTGACCGCCATCGAACTCGATACCGATGATGAGCTTCACTTCACGCTGCTCGATGGCACCGTCCGCCGCATCCGGCTTCTGGAGACGCGGGCTGGGGTGTGGACATCGAACCTGGACCAGCTTCCCAAGCCCGGCGGCCTGGCGAAGGTGGTTTTGAGGATGTCCTTCCAGTTCGAGATCGACGGCCACCGCGTCGAGGTCAACCGCTGGGTGGGCAATCAGGACAGCTTCTACCCGCCGTGGGAGCTGTTCGGGATGCGGCTGTGGTTCGACGCCTGCATCGAGCTGTTCGACCATCTCAAGGAAAACCACGGCGCCTGCCGGCCGCGCAAGCGGGCGCGCATCGCCGTGCAGGATGCGAGCCTGCGCATCTGCCCGGTGCTGCTGCACCCCTGGTGCCCGCTGCCCGAGGGCGGGCTTCGCATCGAGGACTGCTACCAGGGCTCGGACTGCTGGATGGGCCCCTACTTCGGCGTGGATGCCCACGGCGGGCTGGACATCAACCACCCCGCGGGCACACCCCTTTGGACGCCGTTCGCGATGGATGACCACGGCTACTTCACCAGCGTCGCGGCGGGGGACAACAACAACCGCTGGCGCGGCGTCAAACGCTGGCCGGACGGCTCGAGCTGGATCATCCAGACCCACCACCTGGTCCGCCTGCGCGTGCCCGAGGGCGGCCCGCTCGAGGCCGGCACCCACCTCGGCGATGGCGCGGGGGTGCGCTCGGGCACTCACGAGCACAGCCACTTCGTCTTCGCCATCGTCGAGCCCGGCGCCGGCGAGCAGGACAAGGTCCTGCTTGATCCGTGGATTCTGTTCTGGCAGATGTACCGCGACCGCGAGCAGACCCGGGCCGGGCGCTGAACGGCGCCTCGGAGTGAGGCTGCGTGCGCGGAGGGGCGCTGTCGGTCTGTCTGACTCCGCGTGGGCCCACCCCCCTGGAAGCGCAACGTCCCCGGATGCGACGAACGGACCAGCGGGTGAGCAGTGGGCTATGGGGCCGCCCCGCTGCCGGCCCGGATCGTGGCGATGGCCGATGTCTACGATGCATTGACCAGCCGGCGCATCTACAAGGCGCCCATGCCGCACGAGCAGGCGAAGCGGATCATCCTCGACGGCGCCGGCACCCAGTTCGACGGCACGGTCGTCACCGCCTTCATGCGCATCGAGAACCGATTCCGAAGCATCGCCCAGCGCGCCCATCGCGGCTGAGGCGCGCCGGCGCTGCGGCTTGAGCATCTGATCGCCGCGGGATGGCGGCCGATCCGCCTCCCGGTGCGGATGCGGGCCAGTCCGAAGTCCGATCGCCGGCTGCGGCCCCGACGCCACGCGTATGGAGTTCACCACCCTCCATCCGGCAGCGGTTCAACGATTCAATGCCTCCGCGCAGGCCGCCGCTCGGCGCTGCTGTCCGGTGCCCCCGGTGCCCCTGGCGACCGGGCCGGGGTCCGCTCCGTGTCCGTTATGATCGTGCGGTGTGCAGCGCGATGAATCGGATGATCCGCGAAGTGATGCCCAGCTCATCGAGCAGGTCAATGCCGGTGATGCCGAGGCGTTCGAGTGCCTTTACCGACGGTATCGCCGATGGGTGCTGGCCGTGGCGCACCGCTTCTGCCGCGACCGTGAGGATGCGCTGGATGTGATGCAGGAGGCGTTTCTCTACCTGCTGCGCCAGTTTCCCGGATTCGAGCTGCGCGCGAAGCTGACGACCTATCTCTACCCCGTGGTGCGAAACCTGGCCACGGACCGGGCGCGGCGGCGGCAGCGGTGGCTGGCGAGTCAGCAGCGGCTGCGCGAGCGTGGCGGCGCTGGTGGCGGGGGTGGCGGGGGACAGCAGCCGTCACCGCCCCCGCCGCGAGAGGATGATGATCTCCACCGCCTGCTCGCCTGCCTGCCCCAGACCCACCGAGAGGTGGTTCTGCTGCGGTTCGTCGATGACCTGCCCCTGGCCGAGATCGCCCAGGCGATGGGCCTGCCCGTGGGGACGGTCAAGTCGCGCCTGCACCACGCCCTGCGGATGCTGCGCCAGGACCCGCGGGTTCGCGAGTTTTTCGACTGAGCAGTGAACCTTTCGCACCGCTCCAACGCTTCAGATCACGGAGACGACCATGACCGAGCCGCGACAACCCGATGGCGCGCCGCAACCCGAGCCTGAGCCACAGGCCGGTAAGGCCGGCCGATGCGGGCGCGAGGCAGATGCGCAACATCAGAAGCCACCGAAGGATGAACAGCGGGCACCGGGGGCGACGGGGGCACCGGGGGCCGGGGGTAGGGGCGGGCCTGGTGATGCGGCCGAGGCCGATACCGGGTGGGAGAAACCGTGGGTCGCCGCCCGGGGGGCGGCCCCTTTATCTGATATGAGCGAGGACGCCGAGGTGCCCGGCGCTGCGGACCTGCCGCGCCTGGCACAGGCCCTGCGAAGCGCGGCCGGCGCATCCCCGGGAGCGGACCCGGCCCAAGCCATCCCGCCGCGCATCGACCACCGCATCGCCGAGGCTGCCAGGTACCACCTCCAACATGCTCACCCGGCACAACCCACCGCAGGGCTGGTGGCGCGATCGCGCTACTGGCGCTGGGCGACAAGGGCGGCCCTGGCCGCCGCCGCGGCGGCCGTGATTGTGCTCGGGCCGCAAATCTTCAGCCCCCAGCCATCGCCACTGCCGGCGCCGGACCTCGAGGCGGGTGTGACGATCGTGGATGCCTTCAACCTCGCCCGTGCCATCGAAGCCGGCCAACCGGTCGACCCCGGCTGGGATGTGACCGGCGATGGCGTGGTAGATGAAGACGACGTGCAGGCCATCGCATCGCGTGCCGTGGGTGTGACCGATCGCGATGCCGGGCAGGGAGGGCGCGGCGGATGAGGCGTCATGCGGCCATCGCAATGCTCGTGCTCGGCACGGCGGTGGCCCTGGCCGGCGCGGCGGCGGATCGCCCGGCGGCGCCGAACGATTCCCGGGCGGCGATGCGGGTCGACGATGACCAGTCGCTGTTCCACACCGTGGATGTGCTCATCCGTGCTGAGACACCACTGGCGGCGTGGCAGTTGGAGTTCGCCACGGGACGGGAGGATGTGCTGATCGTCGGCGCGGAAGAAGCGCCGGGGCCGTTCCAGGGCGACCGGTTCTTCTTCGACCACCGCGCCGTGCGGGCCGGCAGCGAACGGATCATCGTGGCCGGGTTTTCCACCCGGCCGGTGGATGAGTTGCCGCGTGGCGAGTTCCGCGTCGCCACGATCCACCTGATGGGGCCGCTGGACCGCTCCACCGTGAGGCTGCAACTCCAGGCCGCGGCCGATGCCGAAGGCCGCAACGTTTCACCCGAACTTCACAAGCGATGGGGACCCGTGCAATGAAGTGGATTTGCGCCCGCCGTGTCATGCTGTCTGTGTCGATCCTGATCCTCGCTGCGATGCCGGCCCTGTGGTTGGGCTGCGGGGCACCGAGACATCACCCGCCGTCTGAGCACGATGGGAGGCTCCCTGGTTTTGCGCACCGGCCGCCGGGCCTTCCGTCGGGCCGGCCCGACCCGCGCACCACCATGCCGCCACCCCGCCCCTACCGCCGCGAGCAGGCCCTGCCGGCACTGACCGATGAAGTCTGGGTGATCGCCCGCGACCCCGGTCCGCCGCGCCGGCCAGAGCCGACCGATCCGGCCGAGGCCGCCCGCCCGGTGCCCACCGCGCCCATGCTCGCCCGCATCGATGAATCGCGTGATGAGCCGGTGGCCCTGCCGCTCAAGCACACCGAGGCCCACGCCGACATCACCGGCCACGTCGCCACCGTGCACCTGAAGCAGCGCTACCACAACCCCTACGATGGCCGCATCGAGGCCGTCTACGTCTTTCCGCTGCCGGAACACGCCGCGGTCAACGGCTTCACCATGACCATCGGCGCCCGCCGCATTCACGGCATCATCCGCCCGCGCGAGCAGGCCGAGCAGATCTACTACGAGGCCCGCACCCGCGGCCACCGCGCGGCGATGCTCACCGAGCATCGGCCCAACGTCTTCACCCAGCGCGTGGCCAACATCGCCCCGCGCGAGCAGATCGACATCCAGGTCCGCTACTTCCACACGCTGCGCTATGAGGATGGCGACTTCGAGTTCGTCTTCCCCATGGTCGTGGGGCCCCGCCACAACCCGCCGGGCACCACCGATGGCATCGCCGCAGCGCCCGCGGGCACCACAGCGCCCTCGCCGCAGCCGGCCCGGTTGACCTACCTCGGCCCGGATCAGCGAAGCGGCCATGACATCGACCTGCACGTGGACATCGATGCCGGCCTGCCCATCGACCGCATCGAATGCCACACCCACCGCGTACACGTCGACCGCCCGCGGTCCGGCCGCGCTACCGTGCGCCTCGCCGGTGATGACCGCATTCCCAACCGCGACTTCGTCCTGCGGTTCCGCCCGGCGGGCGAGGATGTGCGGGCCATGATGTTCGCCCAGCCGCCGCGGGCCGATGCGGTCGAGCGCGGCGATGACGAGTGGGGCTACTTCTCCTTGATGCTCCTGCCTCCGGACGACACCGCCGACCTGCCGCGCCGGCCGATGCATTGGACCTTCCTCATCGATGCTTCCGCCACGATGAACGGCGAGCCGCTGGAGGCGGCGAAGACCGCGGTGGTGGCGGCGCTGCACCAGCTCGATGAGCGAGATACGTTCCAGATCGTGCGGTTCGGCGGGCGCATCGAGCAATTCAGACCCGAGCCGATCCGCGCCAGGAACACGAATGTATTGCACGCACACCTGTGGGTCCAGCGCCTCAGCGCCGGCGGTGGGGTGGACATGGTCGCGGCCATCGAGGCCGCGCTCGATGTTGACGGCCATCGCCACACGGCCGCCGCAGCGCGGCGGCGCGATGAGCACGCCGCCGGCCGCGGCCGGGTCGTGGCGATCCTGACCGATGGCCTGGTGGGCAACGAGGCCGCGGTCCTCACGGCCCTGCATGAGCATCTCGGTGAGGCGCGGGTGTTCAGCTTCGGCATCGGCTCAGCGCCCAACCGCTTCCTCATCGAGCGCATGGCCCGCCTCGGCCGTGGCGCGGTGGCCTACGTCAGTGAAGCCCGCCGGGCCGAGCAGGCCATGAGCACCTTCATCGACCGCGCCTCGCGCCCGGCGCTGACCGATCTGCAACTGGATTTTGGCGACCTGCCCGTGCGACAGATCACGCCGCAGGCGCTACCCGAACTTTATGCAGGCAGACCGGTGATTGTCAGCGGCCGGTTCCGCGGCGGGGGCGTCGAGCCGCCGGCTTCGATCACCCTCACCGCCCGCCGCGATGGTCAGAGCGTGCGGATCGATACGCCCGTGCGATGGCGCACCGACGCCGGCCGCCGGCCCGGCCTGGATGCGGCCTGGGCCCGCCACCGCATCGCCGATGCCCACGACCGGGCACTGATCGAGGGCCGGCCGGTGGATGCGCAGCTGATCGAGACGCTGGCCATGGACCACGCCCTGGTCTCGGCATGGACGGCCATGGTCGCCGTCGACGGCTCGGGCCGACCCACCGGCCGCTACGGCACCACCCTGGAAGTCCCCGTTCCCATGCCCGCAGGCGTGTGCTACGAGATCACCGACCCCCCCCGGAAATAGGCCCCCGGAAGTAGCTCCCCGGAAGTAGCCCCCCCGAAGTAGCCCCCCCGAAGTAGGTCCCGCCCGTGGGGTGAGACCGTGAGCCGGCCATGGGCAGGCGAGCCATCGCGCTGCGCCAATGCATCTGATGTGCCTTTTCTACTCGTGCATAAGGAGTTTCGCCGTGCGTTACCGCCCATCACACCGTTGCATGATTCTGATGGCTGCTTTGCTGCTGGCTGTGCCCCTCATGGCCGCCGGCTGCCAGAGCGCGCGGCCGGGGCCGACGGGGGCGGACCTGTCGCTGATCGGCCTGCACGCGGAGGTGGCCGCCTCCATTCACGGCGACAACCGCGCCCAGATCGGCATCGAGCCCCAGGCACGCTTTCCCCTGCGCCTGGCCGTGGCCGAACTGATCGCCGCTGAGTGCGGCGACCGCTCGCAGTACCGCGTGACCCAGCCGGCGGCAC
>PUMS01000187.1 GCA_003551485.1 Phycisphaeraceae bacterium
GCTTCGACATCCACGAATGGGACATCATGCGACGGTACGCCCTCAGCCTGGATGATGAGGGTGCGTGCGACCGGCTGATGAATGACCTGCGCTGCCGGGGGGCGTTCCGCCGTTTCAAGAACCGGGTACACAAGCTGGGCCTCGCCGACCAGTGGTACGCCCACCGCGATGCGGCCTTGCGCCAGATCGCCATCGACTGGTGCGAGGAGCACGACCTGAAGTGGTACGAGTGCAACCCCGCGGCTTCGCAGCAGACTTGCGATGACCCACCGTCGGGCCAGGTGCCCTGACCGTCGAGCCGGCGCTGCATCACCATTGCCGGGTGCCACTGGCGGCTTGTCCGCCAGTGTTCCTCGCGCACGTCGAGAGCACCGGCGGACAAATCACCAGCGGTACCCGCGTTGATGGAAGCCGGCGCCCATCCGCCACAGGATGATGGGGTTGGACATGAGTCGCCCTGCACGGGCATCAGTCCAGCAGCATGATGTGCCCTTCCTGCACCGGGCCGCCCAGGTGGGTGATGTAACGGAAGCGCAGGTTGCCCAGTTCCTCGGGGTCGGCGACGGCCAGCCCCAGATGCTGCGTGCCGCGGGCGGGGGTGAGTGAGCCGCCGCTGAGGCGTTCGCCGGTGGCGGTGCATAGCTCATCGGGCCAGGGGTGATCCACCCACTCGGGGTTGAACGCACCCCCGCCTTCAGCTTGCAGGTCGAAGCCGAGCAACTGCGCCTCCGGCCGGTCGGGGATCAGCCGCACCTCGCCGCTGTCGCGGTTGACCTGCACGTGCCAGTGGGCAGGCGGCGCCGGCTCGGCGGGCAGGTGGCCCTGCCACTGCGTGATGAGGGCGAAGAAGTCGTCGATGTCGACCCGGCCGTCCCCGTCGGCATCGCCGTGGATCATCAGGGCGCCATCCTCCCTGCCGAAATGCTCGCGAAGGCGGCGGTAGTCGGCGGCCTCGACCGTGCCCGAGAGGGTGAAGTCCGCCGGCCGCGTGATGCCGATGCGCACCCTGGCGATGCCCAGCAGCGGGCTTTGCGGGTCGATGCCGGGTGCCATCGCTTCCCACTCGTCGGGGTTCTCCGGCGGCACGCTGCGCAGCAGCAGGCGCACCTCATCGATGCGCTCGGGCAGGGGGCCATCCAGGGCGATTCGGCCGGCCGTTGCCGGCCCGATCAACTCGACGAGGGTGTTCCAGGCATCGCCCTCGCCATCGCCGGTGCTGTCCACGCGCTGGGGCCCCCGGCGGAAGATGGCGGTGGCGTGGAAGACGTTCGCACCCAGCCGTTGGGCGATGGCGCTGCGATCCTCCCCGGCCTCGTAGAGCGCCTGCCCGATGGGCGGCGCCCAGCCGCGCGGCCAGTCGAGCCCGGCCCAGTCCCAGTAGATGCCGCGCTCGACGGCGCGCTCACCGTGCAGTTCCTCGTTGCGCCCCTCGGCGGCCAGGCGGTAGAAGAGCCCAGCGCGGCGGGAGATCGTGCCCTCGGGCATGGTCCATCGCTCGCGGCCTTCGTGCACGTGGTAGAGCGTCGGCCAGAGCTGGCGGCTGCCCGCGGCGTGGGTGTTGAAGTGGCTCGAGAGCACCAGGCGCTTCTCGTGCTCGTTGGCACCGTCGCCCTGCTGCACCCAGATGCGGATGCCGACGGTGTTGGTCCCCGACCGGGCGGCATCGGCGAAGGTGATCTGCTCGATGAACAGCACCTTCTTCTCGTGGTCGAAGCGCGGCGGGCGGTCCTCGAAGCGGCGGATGGCGCCCTGCCCGACCTCGTTTGCGTAGATGTTGAGCCTGCCATCGGCGAAGGTGGGCTGCTCGGCCATGTTGCGCACCAGTGCCATGGGCACGCCCTGTTGGGCGCGGTGGGGTGTGGCTTTGACGCCGGTCGAGGGCAGGCTGGTCTCGAGCAGGCGCATCTGCGGGTCGTTGAACCGGCCGGTCCCATCGCGCAGGTCCTCATCGATGAAGATTTGCGTCTCGGGCCCCGGCGCAGCGCAGGCGGTGAGGATGAGGACGGCGGCGGGCAGGCAGGAGGCCGCGGCGGTGGTGGCGGTGCGCCTCATGATGGGCTCCTTCGCGTTGGCGATGCGATGGCGATCCCCCCACGGGCGCATCATAGGGCGGGGAGTTGGGGGGTCAACGCGCTCGTGCCTTTACTCCCCTCTGCCCTGAAGATAACTCCCTCTCCCTCCGGGAGAGGGCGTCTTGGAGCGCGGCCGTCTCGGCCGCATTCCGACCTGCGGACCCCGGAGGGGCCGGGCGCTCAGTGCCAGCCCAGGGCGTAGAAGAGGCTGGTGAACAGCAGGTCGCTGAAGATGATCGCGGTGATCGAGTGGACGACGGTGAGGGTGGTGGCGCGGCCGACGCCGGCGGCGCCGCCGGTGACGCGGAGGCCGTGGTAGCAGGCGATCGAGGCGATCAACATGCCGAAGAACGCCGCCTTCCACAGGCCGGTCAGCAGGTCGGCCAGGCTCAGTTGCTCGACGGTGTTGCGGTAGTAGACCCACGTGGGGATATCCAGCACCCACACGCCGATGGCCCACCCGGCACTGATGGCCATCAGCTCGCCGATCAGGCAGACCACCACCATGGCGATCGTGGTTGCCAGCAGGCGCGGCAGGACCAGGAAGCGGATGGGGTTGAGCGCATGGGCCTCGAGGGCCTCGATCTCCTCGCCCACCACCATCGTGCCCAACTCCGCCGCGATCGCCGCGCCGGCGAAGCCGGTGAGCACCACCGCGGCGATCAGCGGGCCAAGCTCGCGGAAGACGGCAATGGCGATGATGTTGGGCACCGTCTCGACCTGGCCGAAGTCCTCCAGGGGTGGGGCCATCTGCATCGCCAGGATGAAACCGATGCATGCCGACACCAGCGACACCACCAGCACCGACCGCAGTCCCAGCCGCACGAGTTGGGCATAGAACGCCGGCCGGCCGAAACGAACCTGCCTGCGGATGGCGCTGCGATACAGCCAGCGAACGCTCTCGGCCACCAGCACCGCCAGACCGCCCAGGTAGCCCAACCCCCGGTTCAACGGCGCCCCCAGTCGATCCAGCACGGCCAGGGCGCGGCGGGGGCGCGGCGGAGGGGAGTCGGGATCGGCCGACCCACCGGGCACTTCATCTACAGGCTCGGGTGCATCGTTCATGACCGATCAATCCGGGTCTATTCGGGATGGAAGCCGGCCCTCATCACCGCCGCGGGCGGCCGCCGTCAGCGGGACGGATGCA
>PUMS01000226.1 GCA_003551485.1 Phycisphaeraceae bacterium
AGCAGGGCCACGTCGCGGTTGATCATCTCCTCGTCGAAAAAACCCTTCTGGATGTCGATCACGCCCGGGATCAGCGGCACGTGCCGCCGCGAAACGATCTCCTGGTGCAGTCTCGCCCGGTGAATGGCCTCGTTGCCCTCGAAGCGGATGCCCTGGATGCGCACCTGCGGCCCCTCACGCACGCGCAGCAGCAGGATGCCCGTTTCCTCGAGCAGTTGCTGATCGTAGTCGATGGCGGTGAAGTGGTGGCCTTCCTCGCGGTAGGTTTGCTTCATCCGCTGCACCGCCCCGGCGATCAGGTACGGGCTGGCTGCATCCCCCGCCCGCAGCACCGCGGCGCGCAGCAGTTCCCGGTCGCCGATGCTCTTGTTGCCCACCACCGCCACGTCGGCCAGCAGGGGCAGTTCCTCGACGATGTAGGTCACCGCCACCGTGCCGTCGGGCCGCGGCTGAACGCGGGCATCGATGCGGGCGAAGCGGTCCAGCCGCGTCAGCCGCAGGATGTCCTCGTTGACCACCTCCGGGTCGTAGATGTCCCCCGCCTCGAGGCGGATGTTGTTGCGAACCAGTTGCTCGGGAACCTGCACCAGCCCCTCGATGTGCACCTGCGCCACCGGCCGATGGGCCAACTGCGCCCCGCCCGGCGCTGCGGCATGACCGGCCGCGATCGCCGTCAGCAACACGCTCAGCAGTGCAACCAGTCGCGACCGCAGTGCCAACAAACGCGAGTCCTCGATTGATATTCAGCGCAGGGCCCCGAAAGCATCATCGCATCACCCAGGGCGCGGCCATCCCCAACCCCCGCACCCTGAAACGGGCCGCAGTCTAATGGCCACCCTTCACCATGTCGAACCCCCCCGCGCCGACCAGGCATCCGCAACCGCCCCACACGCCCGGCCAACGATGCGGGCCGCCGGCGGGGCAGACCGCGCAGACCGCGTGCACGCAGAGGTTGTGGTGCAGGCTTCCAGCCTGCACCGTCTGGGGATGCAAGGCGCGGGCGCCTCTTTCCCCCCTCTCCCACCGGGAGAGGGCCCGCAGGTGAGGGCAGATTCGCACCCTGCCCCGTGCGTCTTCCCTCACCCCAACCCTCTGCTTTGAAAAACCCTCCCGGAGGGAGAGGGGGTGATTTACAGAGCAGTGTCTCATGAGGCGGCGCCGCACCCACGAGAATGAAAATCGCGGCGGTGGGTCCGCTTCGCTTGACCCACCCTACCTGCTACGGCCTGCTCCCTTCCGGGGGCGATTTTCAGGGCAGTGTCTCATGCGGCTGGCGCCGCACCCATGAGGATGAAAAGCGCGGGCGGCTCATTCCCCCCTCTCCCCCCGGGAGAGGGGTCGGGGGTGAGGGAGGGTTCGGACCGATCAACGTGCAACTCCCCTCACCCCAGCCCTCTCCCGGAGGGAGAGGGAGTCATTTTCAGGGCAGGCGGTAGCACGCAGCGCCGCCGTCCGGGCCGTATTCCGGCTCCCCCGACCCCGGCCCCCGGAGCGGCCGGGACGGGTGCGCTCCACGAAGCGTCCGCATCGGTGCCGACATTCCCATCGTCGCCGGCGCGGCTTCCACGGGTACTGTTTGCAGGCATCCCGGCCGGTCGGGTGTCGCAGGGCAGTGCAGGGGTGGACGAGCCACCGGCCTCAGCCGTGCCGCCCGGCACTGCTCAGGCCGATTCCTTGGCGCGGGTGCGCAGTTCGGCCAGGGGCTTCTTCTGTTCGATGGCATCGGCATCGATGACGTAGCGGGTGCCCGGCTGGCGGACGTCGGGCAGGTCGTACATCAGGTCGAGCATCACCTCCTCCATCACGCCGCGCAGCGCGCGGGCGCCGGTGTCGCGGGCCAGGGCGCGGTTGGCCAGCAGCGACAGGGCGCCGGGGGTGAACTCCAGTTCGCACTCTTCCATCTGGAAAAAGTGCTGATACTGGCGCACCAGCGCGTTCTTGGGCTCGGTCAGGATGCGGACCATCGCCTCCTCGGTCAGCGGCTCGAGATAGGTGATCACCGGCAAACGGCCGATCAGTTCGGGGATCATCCCGTAGTGCATCAGGTCCTGGCTGGTGACCTGCGAGAGCAGGAAGCCCGGATCATCGGTGCGGTCGTCGGCCGACTGCTCGCTGGCAAAGCCGATGGACTTGCGGCCGAGGCGGCGTCGGACGATGTCATCGATGCCCACGAACGTGCCGGCACAGATGAAGAGGATGTGGGAGGTGTCGAGCTGGATGTACTGCTGCTCGGGGTGCTTCCTGCCGCCCTGGGGCGGGACGTTGGCCACGGTGCCCTCGAGCATCTTCAACAGCGCCTGCTGCACGCCTTCGCCCGAGACGTCGCGGGTGATCGAGACGTTCTGGCTGGTCTTGCCGATCTTGTCGATCTCATCGATGTAGATGATGCCGCGCTGGGCGGCCTCGAGGTCGAAGTCGGCGGCCTGGAGCAGCTTCAGCAGCAGGTTCTCCACGTCCTCGCCGACGTAGCCGGCCTCGGTCAACGTCGTGGCATCGCCGATGGCGAACGGCACGTTGAGCGTGCGCGCCAGGGTGCGGGCCAGCAGCGTCTTGCCCGAGCCGGTGGGCCCGAGCATCAGCACGTTGCTCTTGTCGAGTTCGACCTCGGAGGCGTCCTTGTCATCGGCGGCGGTGAGGCGCTTGTAGTGCTGGTGCACGCAGACGCTGAGCGTTCGCTTGGCCGCCTCCTGGCCGATGACGTACTCGTCGCAGAACTCCTTGAGCTGGCGTGGCGAGGGGATCGAGCCGAACAGCGGCCGGCCCGACTGCACCCTCCGCCGCTCCTGCTTGAAGATGTTCTGGCACAGGTCGGTGCAGTTGGCGCAGATATAGACGTCGTTAGGACCCTCGACCATGGGTCCCACTTCTCGCGAGGTCTTGCCGCAGAAGGAGCAGGTGGTCACCCGCCTTCCGCGAAAGCCGCCATCGCCCCCATCACCCTTGCCACTCTTGCCGCCGCGTCCGCTAGCCATCAGTGCATTTCTTCCGCCTGGCCGTAGTGTTGAAAGCGATCCGGGAACGTTGTGACCGGTGCGGCGGCTTGCGCGGAAGCCGATACCGCCCGTCGCTTGATCGACCAGTGAACCACAGCGATTAAACGTTCCGCGAACCCCTGCCGGGTCCCAACCGTCTGGCGGACAGACGGCTTCTCTAGAACAATCCTACCGCGCTAATGGCCGCGCATCAAAAATGGATGCCAGAAAAAATGGATTCAGCCGCCCGCCGGCACCTTTCCGTTGGCCACGAATCCGGCCACGCCCCACCTACGGCGATGAAAATGGGCGCAACGAGGGCGGCCCCTTGCTCCCCTATCCGACCGGGAGAGAGCAGCGGTGAGGGCAGATTTGAACCGGCCCCGGGTGTCTCCCCGCACCCCGGCTCTCGCCCGGAGGGAGAGGGAGTCCGATTCTCAGGGCAGTGTGACCGTGGACGTTTACTGCCTGCGACCGACCTGCCGCGAACGTGGATGAGCCCTGGCAGCCGCCGCGCTGGCCCTTGAGCCGGCCCGGGCCGGTAAATCGGGATGTCATTCTTGCGTGTGATGTCACCCGCGGCGGGAACCCGGTCTACGCCTCAGGCGGGCTTCGGCCCGCTGTCATCATTGCCTTCGCCGCCCTCCTGCCTGTCGGCATCGTCGGGCAGATCGTCGCGGTCACCGAGGTCTGGGCCGAATCGGCGCGAAGGGGCATCCGGGTGATCGGTTGGCGGTCCTGGCGGCGGGGCGGCCTCCCCGTGCCCATCGGGGGCTGATGCGGTCTCGGACGGGCCGGCCGCGCTGGGATCATCGATATCTCGCGCCGAGCGTTGCCGGGCATCGCCCTCGGGGCCCTCGGGGGGCTGGTCTGGCCGGTGTGGAGCCTGCGGAGTCCGGCCTTGTGGAGACCGGCCTTGCGGGGGCATTCCCTGCGGGGGTCGTACTCCCGGAGGTGGTTCTTCCGGGGGCGGTCCTTCCGGGGGGGGGCTGGCTTGTCGCTGATAGGTGATGATCAACTGACGCCGGGCGGCTTCGTACTCGGCATCATCGAGCTGGCCTTCGCGGTGCATACGGCGGAGGTCGGCCAGTGTGAAGCTGGTGGGCTGACCGTCGGCTGCGGCGTTCAGCCGCCGCCGGGCCCAGCGCAGGATGAAGATGCCCACCGCCACCACGGCCAACATCACCGCCAGCCAGAAGAAGATGCGCAGCAGCGCATCGGCCGGCCCCCTATGGGCTGCTGCCTGCCCGGCCTCGGCCCAGGCCGCGGGCACCACGGCCAGCGCCACCACCAGCGGCGGCAGGGCCGCGCTCAGCCCGCCCGGCGTGCGGATGCACCTTTCCGCGACTGCCTCTTCCGGAGGGAGCGGGGGGAACGAGCCGCCCGTAATTTGCATCGTCGTGGGTGCAGCACGGCCCCATGAGCGACTCCAGTGGGGAGCGGGGCGCAAGAGGCCGCCGCGCGGCCGGGGGCAGGGGCGGGGGGGTGTGGAAGGGGCGGTCCTCATGCGGCTTGCTCGCAACCGGCCGCGGTCGGCCCTGCGCCGAGGGTCACCCGGAGACCTCGCGCGATGGTTCATCGCCGCCTTCCCCGCCCCCGGCGGCATCTCCCGGCTGCGATCCGCCCTCGGGCGCGGGCGCATCCTGCGCGGCGGATGAGCCCTGCCGGTCGGAGGCGGCGCTGTCGGCGGCGCCGGCGTCGGCCTCGGTGACGTTGGCCTTGGCCAGCAGGGCATTGAGCACCTTCTGGTCGCGCAGCCGCATGTAGATCTGCTCGATCATGCCGCTCTGCATCAGTTCGCTGCGCAGGCGCTCGGGCCGGCGGTTCTGCTGCTGAGCGATCCGGACGATCTGGGTGTTGACCTCGTTTTCGCTCACGTCCAGGTCCAGCTTCTCGGCGATGCGACCGAGGATGAAGAACAGCTTGAGCTCGCGGCGCGAGGCCTCCTCGTCCTCGCTTCGTCTCTCGGCGATGCGCTGCTCGATCTCCTCCTCCGGCACACCCTCCATGGCCAGTTCGACACGTCGGCGGTCGAGCAGGCGCTGGATCTGCCGGCCGGAAAAGCCCGTCGGAAGGTCCATCTCGATGTTGTCAAGAAGATGTCGACAGATCTGCTGGTGAATCTGGCTCTGCGCCTGTTCATGGTACTGTTGCGTGAGCATCATCCGTACCGCCTCGGTGAACTCCTCGGGCGTTTCGAGGCCTGACATCTCCGCAAGCTGCTGGTGTGTGGCCGGCTCGACGCGACGGACGCGGTCGATCCGCAGCACCATGGTGATGGGCTTGCCCTTGATGCGCTCATCTTCGTGCATCGACGGGCCGG
Organism: Phycisphaeraceae bacterium; assembly: GCA_003551485.1. GTDB lineage: Bacteria > Planctomycetota > Phycisphaerae > Phycisphaerales > Phycisphaeraceae > B1Sed10-187. The sequence continues at coordinate 5,296 of PUMS01000226.1, forward strand.
TCAGCGAGAGGCGCACCTGATCGCCGGTGGCGCGGCCGGTGAGGCGGCGGCCAAGGTCCTCGACGACGATCCCGGCCAGGTGGCCGCGGTACTGGAGCGACTCACCAGGCACCTGGGTGGTGGCGCCGGGCAGGTGCTCGATCAGGGGTGCGTCATCCGCGTCATCGTCACCTTCGAGGATGCGCAGGTCGCCCTCGACGTAGTCGCCCTCGGCCACGGTGCCCTCGGTCACCTGCACGAACCTGCCGTTTTGAAGGGCGAGGCGCTTGACCTCCGCATCGACGTCGGCATCGGTCACGGTGGTGGTGGGCTGGGTGACGGGGATGCCCTCGAATTCGGGCAACTCGAACTCGGGGACCACCTCGATCTCGAGGTCGAACTCCAGCGGCCCTTTCTCCGGCAACTCGATCTGTTCGATGTCGCTCAGGTCCGGCTCGCCGATGACGACCAGTTCATTTTCCTCGATGGCCTGCTGATAGGCCTCGGAAAGGATCTGGGCGCGCACCTCCTGCTTGACGGCGCTGCCGAAGCGCTTCTCGAGCAGCCGCATGGGCGCGCGGCCCTTTCGGAAACCGGGCACCTGCGCCTCATCCTTGAGCTTCTCGAAGCGCTCCTCACGTTTCTCGTCGATGCGCTGCTCGGGGACGGTGATGCTCAGCTTCTTGCGCGCCGGGCCGGCATCCTCGATCTTCACCGCCAGCGGCGGCTTTTCATCCTCCTTCACGTCCTGGTCCTGGTCCTGCCCGGTCTCGGGCTCGGTTGCCGGCGCCGCGTCGATTAGGGGCTGGGACGGCTGCGTCTCCTGGGCGGTTGCGGCCTCGCCCTCGGGCGTCGGCTGCGGATCGCTCTGGCTGCCTTGACCGGAGGGGCCGGGATCGGAGTTGGATGATTCGCGCGCATCCACAGGCGCACTGTCCTTGGGTTGCTCGGTCATGGTGGTTCGCTCTGATTGGGGGAGGGCAGAGGGCGTGGCAAGAAGGTGGCGGCCCGGCGGTCACGGGTACTGTTTATCGTGATGACGCCAGCGGCCTTTCTTCCCCACTGCCGACCAACGCCAGACACCGCCCACGCGCACGATGCTGATACCTCGACAGGGGCCCGGGATTATCCGCCCCAACCGCCGCCACGTCAACCGCGCGCCGCGGGGCCAGGCCCGGGGTCCGGGTGCCGGGGTTGAGGGCCGGTTCGTCCTGGAACCTTTTCCCGGGCGGGCCGGCTCCCGGAGGCGATTTTCAGGGCAGGGGGGCGGGTGGGACGGGCGAGGCGCTGGGCCGGTCCGAATCTGCCCCCACCCCCGAGCTCCTGCCCGATCCCGCAAAGCCGGACGCAAGTCAGACACCGCCTTTGCTCGCGGGGGGTGCTCCGCCGCGAGCAGACCATCCCGGTGGGTGGTGCCTCACCCCGTCGGGTCACTCATCCTCACCCAATGCACGGCCCAGTTCCGAAGCGCTGAGGCGGCGGTCGGAGGGGGGCTCGAGTTCATCCAGCTCGCGTGCCAGGCCCGATGCGCTGAGGCCGCCTTCCTCACCACCGGAAACCACGCGGGCCAGTTCCTCGGCGCTGAGGCCGCCTTCCTCGCCTTCACCCGCGGCGCTGGCCAGTTGGCGCAGGTCATCGCTCAACGGTGCCTGCGGCGGTGGCTGGGATGCTTTGGCGCGGGATTTGCGCGCGGCATCACCGCCCTTTTTCTGCTCCTGGCCCGCATCGGCGGCCTTGGCCGCGCCCTTGGCGCCGGTCGAGAACAGGCCGGGCACTTCCGCAGCGCGGATGGGCTTGGTGCGCCGGGTGTGTCGCAACATCGTCTTGGGCTTGATCTTGCCGCTGCGGGCAGCCTTGATCACCTGTGCGCTGCTCAGCGGGCCGACCTCGCCCTCACGCGTCAGCACGAACCAGCCGTCCTTCTTCTCCTTCTTCGACCCAGGCTTCTCTTCGGCCTTGCCGGCGGCGTGGGCGGTGTCGGCCTTGCCCGGCTGCGGGGCCGCGGCCTCGCCCGTGGCGTCCGCTTCGGCTGGCTCGGTCATCCAGCCCGGGCGCTTGGGTTGCTTTTCCTTCTGCGGCTCGAGCTCGGGAATCGCATCCTCATCGCCCTGGCCATGAGCACGGCCCTTCGCCGCCGGTGCCGAGGCCGGCGCCTCGCTGCGCGGCGGCGCGGGTGAAGGCACGGGCGGGGGCTGCCGCGGAGGACTGGACCGCTCGGCGTCGGAGGGCGCCTCGGTGGGGCGGTCTGCGGCCGCCGCCGCAGCGCCGGGCGAAGCTTCGGCCGGCTGGGGCGATGCCGGGGTTCGGGCCCGCACAACCTCATCGGCCTTTTGCTCCTGGGGTTCATCCTCCAGCACCTGGGCCTGGGGCACTTCAACGGTGAACACCTGCGAGCAACTGGGGCATTTGGCACGTTTGCCAACCGCCGTCCGCGGCACCTGGCAGGCGTACGCACAGTGAGGGCAGGCAATGATCATCCGGTGACCTCCTCGTGGGATTGGGGGCATGTCGCTTTGCTGCGGTCGCTGCGCTGCGTGGGCGGTGGCGTCCGCTGCCGAGGCCGCTGCTTCTGCTCTGCTCCGGCGTGGTGACGACCTTGCATCGCCGCCGACAGCCATCGGCCTCGGTCAACGAATTCTAATGCGCACAGGCGCACTCGGAAACCGCCGGAGCGGGGTGATTTTTCGTGGGGGGTGCGCCGGGTCTTGCCGGCCCCGCGGGGCGACCGGCGGCCTGGCGGCCAGGGCCACCCCGGCGACGATACAGCGGCGGGCTGCCGGGCCCGCATCGGCCACAACCGCAGACGCGATGCGACCGGGCAGCACTGCACCGGGCGCATCGCGTCTTGTGTGCGTGGAAGTTGCGTACATTGACCGGGCCACCGGCATCGCCTGGGCACGGCCGGGCCGGCTGTGCCATCACGAGGGTGCAGCGGGGTGGGGCTCAGTCCTGGGTGTCGCGGCCGTGCTCATCGTGATCGCGCTCGGCGAGCATCCGTCGCAGGTAGCCGTTTTCGCGACGGGTGGCCTCAAGGTCGAACACCAGGTACTTGATCGACAGCCGCAGGTAATCCAGGCTCTCCTGGAGGTTGTGCACCGTCTGCCTGAGCTTCTGGTGGCGCTGCTGGGTCTGCTCGGCCATGCGGGCGAGTTTGTCTCGCTCGGACTTGGGCAGGGTCGAGATCTCTCCCATCAGCTCCGCGAGCTTGCTGTGAAAGGTCTGTTCATCCATCGTGGCGGTTCTCCCCAACCGGGTGCGTGGGCCTGTCACGGCCCCCATGTTAAACAATTGCCCTGCCGGCGCCAGCCCCTGCGTGCCACCGCAACCGAAAAAATCTTTAAACCTATATTTGAAAAAACTTTACATCTCTATCGCCGCCCCCGCCGCCCACCGGCCGGCCGCATCGGTCCTGACGGGATGTGGCCTGCACACCACACCCCCAACGGTCGCCGCTCCGGCCCCTCAGCACGCAAGCACCTGATAAAACAACACTTAAGGGGTATGTTGCCCCCGAGCAACGCCGCGACCCCCATGAATCGCCCCGGCGACGGCGACGGCCGACCGCCCCCGGCGATGCTGTTGACATCAACCCGTCCAACCCCCTTACCCGGTAAGGCAGCGTCGCGGCGGAGTACCCGGAAGCTCAGTGCGGAAAGCGACCCCTACGGGATTCGAACCCGTGTTTTCAGGATGAAAACCTGACGTCCTGGACCTGGCTAGACGAAGGGGTCGGGGGAGAGTGGCCCTGCGGATTGTCCCAAGGAGGCGGTATTGTAGACGTTTTCGTGCCGAGGGCAATTCCGGATGCGGCGGCGCTGCAATGCCGGGCTGTGCCATGGTTGGCTTGTCCGCCGTTGTCTGCCAGACAGGCTGGGAGCACTGGCTGGCAAACGGCTGGTTGGGGGGGGGCGTGCGTGGGGCAAAGAAAACCCCCGCGGGCCGTTAAGGCAGCCGCGGGGGCCTTCCGGGGCATCTGCGCGAGGGGAGGTGCAGCGGGGGGGCGTGGCGCTGGGCGGTGTTTCGATCGTCGATCCCCGTGCAGGGATTACGGGGTGACGGGGGCGGGCGGATTCACACCCGATGGGTGCCATTTGGGCGGTTGGGATGCCGGGGTTTGACCCTGGGGCGGGTGAGTCGGGCGGTGGGCGTTGGGAAACTTCGCTTGTCGCGGCGGCCTTCCGCCTTATCGCAGCCGTCTGCCGGTCCGTCCCCAATGAACAGCGGGTCGGGGCGTCGGGTGCCCGGGTTTCGGGGATGGTTCAGGGGGCCTTACGCTTATGTCTCGGCGCTGGGGCCTTACCCTCGGGCCCGGGCGCCGGTCAGGAGGTGGACTTTTTGTGTTCGGATTCGGAGGGGGTGGTGGGGGGCTGGGTGTACTGGGCCTGCGGGCCTTCAGTGGCGGCGGCGAGTTCGGCGAGGGAGGGCTCAAGTCTGGGTGATTTGTCGTTGGCGCTTCGGCTGCCGCGTGTGGCCACGGGTTTGGCGCCCTTTCGCTTGATGTAGTCGATGAAGCGGGGCAGGTCATCGACGTGGCCGTGGGCGAGCATCCCGATCTGGCAGCCGCCTTCGGCGTTGAGGCCGCGCACGCGGACCATCGCCTCGCCGTGGCGGATCTCGAGCCAGTAGTGGCGCGGCCGGGCCAGCGACTTGTGCATCGTCACCTCGACACCGTGATGCACCCGCAGGCCGTCGGCGAGGCGCTCGTACTCACTGCGCTGCCACAGCCAGGGCTTGCGGTTGCCCTGCTGCTCGGCCTCGGCGAGGATGCTGTAGAGACCATCGAGCGAGAAACCCCACTTGTTGTCGCGGGTGAGGTTGAGCAGGAACGGCTCGGTCCGCTCCCACTCCTCCTCACCGTTGCACCAGAGCTTGGCCACCCAGTGCATGGTGGCGGAGGTGTTGATCGGCTCATCGAAGCGGCCTTCGGGAATGACGATGCGCACCACCACCCCGCCGAGGAACTCACCGACCACCCCGGGCAGGTCGCGGTCGACGCGGAAGCCGTGGCGTCGCACGACCGGGTCTTCCTCGAGCACGTTGAGGATGTTGCCTTCGGCCATGCGGTATGTCTGCGATTCACCAGGCATTGACACCTCCCATGCGGCTGATGGTCACCCGGCCGGGCCCCGCGTGCCGGGTCATGGCGCGCGGTCCTCGGACGTGATTGTAGAGTCCTCGAAGCCGGGGAAAAGAATACCGTGATCACGACGAGGGCGAAACGGGTCGGTGGCGGCCGGCCTGCCCTCGGTGTCGGTCGGCGGAGGCCACGGCTGCCCCACCTCCCCGGTGGCCGCTATCATGCCGGCACGGATGGCCGTGCGGACAACGGAGTTGACCTGGATCTTTCGCGAGGTGTTGTGATGCGACCGCTGCTGGGTATGGCACTGGTTCTGCTGCTGGTCGGCTGTCAGGGTGGGGCCGGGCCGGAGCAAGTGGACGTTTCCGAACTCGATGCCCCGCCGCCACCGGCGGAGGCGAGGCAACAGGGCGCGGCGCCGGCTGGGCGCCGGCCGGTGGTGCCCCCCGAGATTGAGCCGGCCCCCGCTGCGGGGCAGGAGGGCGCCGAGGCCGCCGAGCCGGCTCAAACCGTGCGGGCCGGGTCGCCGCGCGAGTTGATCGAGCTGGTGGCTCATTCGGTCGATAGGGGGCACCTCGCCACCATCGCCGCCCTGATCGATGATTCTAACCCGGCCGGCCTTGCGGCGATCGAGACGCACCTGCTGATGGACCGCATCGTTCACAACGGCCGCGTGTTGCGCCAGGAGGTGCACCGCCGCTTCGGACCGGTTGAGAGCGAGCAGGTGAGGCGTGCGGTGCTCGAGTCGAGCATGACCGACGGCCCTATCGCCGCGCTGGCCGCGGGCGTGGTTGACCTGGAGACCCGCCTGAGGCGTGTGGCGCTCGAGTTGAAGATGACCGATGGCCCCATCGCCGCGCTGGCTGCGGGCGTGGCCAATTTCGACATCCGCCGACAGGGCGATGAAGCGGTGCTCACGCCCGAGGCGCGGTACGACAGGCCGATTCACCTTATCCAGCGCGACGGGGCCTGGCTGATCGACTTCTCGAACCTGCCCGAGCAGGAGCTTCCCGATGAGGCCGCGTTCGCCCAGATGCGGCGGATGGAGCAGCTCAGCGCGGAACTGGTCGAACTGGTCGGGATGAGCGAGAGCTTCGAGCAGTTTGCCCGGATCGCCGAAGAACGGATCATGAACACCCTGATGGAACATGCCCCATGACCGCCCGCTGCCGCGGCGGAAGGCGGGTGATGACCGGTACGGTCTGTACCCTGGCGATGCTGTGGATGGGCGCGGCCGGCTGCGCGGCGGATGGTGAGACTCGCGACGGGGCGGGTCCGCCGCGTGGGCAACGGCCACCGACAGCGGACGACAACGGCCTTAGTGGTGGGCACATGCCGCCGCTGCTGGATGGCGGCGGCGGCGGCGCAGAGTCGATCCATGCGGCGGTGCAGTCCATGGCCGCGGCGGCCGGGCGCGACGACCTTGCAGCGCTGGCCGACCGCATCGACCCGCGCAGCGAGCGCGGCCGGCAGGGGCGCGACATCCTGAGGGGTTTGGCGGAGTTGGACCGGCTGGAGTCGGCGCTTCGCCAGCGCGCGGTGGCCCGTTTCGGCCGCGAGGGCCTTCGCCTGTTCCCTCATCGCCCGTCCGAGCAGCGCCGGCCGCTGGCCGAGCTGCTCGGCGATGCCGACAAGCTGAGCATCGACCGGTTGGGCCACCGCGCCTACGTTCATCGCGAAGACCGGCCGGAACTCGGTGGGGTGCACCTGACCCTCATCGAGGGGCGCTGGTACCTGGTGGCCGCGGAGCTGTTCGATGATCCGCAGCAGATACTGCACGCCATCGCCCGCCACGGCCGGGCGCTGCGCGAGGCACTTTCATTGATCGAGCTGAGCCCATCCCCGCAGGTGTTTGAGCAGCGTTACCGCGACAGCCTTGCGGATGTGATGGACGGGCCGGGGGCGGGGCCGGGGCCGGGGGCGGAGCCGTGACCGCCCCGGTGCTTTAGCCTGCCGCCGGTTGATCGCGGCTGTGAAGGGACCACCTGATGAGTCTGACGTTGCTGCCGCTGGAGTTGCAGGAGAAAGTGAAGGAGCAGCTTGAGAGGGATGAGACGGTGCGCTGGGCGGCTCAGCCGGTGGGTGGGGGCATCCGGCCACAGGCCCAAAGGCGGATTGCAGCGCTGGGGTTGCTTTTCGTGGTGGGTGGGATGGTCGGGACGCTGGCGCTGTGGGGGTTCGAGGTGCCGGCCTTTTCCGAGCCGGAGGACTTTGTGGCGCTGATCGCCGCAGCGCTGGGGCTGATGCTGGGCATCGGGACGTGGTCGATGCTGTTTCTCGCCCGGCGGCTGAACGCCGGTGTGGTTTACGTGATCACCGACGGCCGCGCGTTCATCCTGCACCCGCTGCTGGGCGGCAACGTGCGTGCGATGGAGCTGGGCGAGGTGACGGGGGTCGAGGTGGAGGAGCAGGAAGATGATGCGGGCACGCTGGTGCTTCGCGGCGGCCAGGAGCGTGGGGAGCGTTTCGACCCCAACCGCGACCTCGCCCTTCCCGCGGTGCCCCACGTCCGCCGCGTCGAGATGCTGCTTCGCCAGGTGCTGCGGACCGTGCGTGCTCAGCGTGGCTGACCGGTCGGGCGGCCGGGTGGGTCGACCATCGCAGACCGGATGCCGGGCGATGGGGCGGGCGCCGCTGCATGCTTGCCGGCCAGTGCTCTGGGTGTCGGTCGCCGCCCCTTTTGGACGAGCCACCAGTGGCACCCCCGGACACGGGGAACCCGGCCGATGCGGCCGGTCGGGCCGCCGGGGGGAGAAATTTGCGGCGTGGATGGGTATAATGAGGTGAATCCTGCTGGACCTTCTTGCATCAGTGGTCCGAAGAAGGTAAAAGGGGCGTAGAGTAGGGGGAGGGTTCAGCCAGCGCACACAGCAGATGAGGTGGAATCGACATCGTTGCCGTGCCCGATGCGTTCCGGGCTGAGGTGGGGCAGGCGCCGATTCGGCGCGGGTTCTGAGGCGGTGTCGGATGGCGTGAGTGACGTGGATGCGAGTGCCGGTCATCGGTACGCAGCGGAGGGGTTCATCGATCCAGGACCAGGCGCTGGCTTGTCGCACCGGTAACGCCGGATCGCGGGCACACGCGGTCGTGGGCTTGACGGCCCGCCATGTTCCGATGCGCTGCAAGACGGCACCCCGACCGTCGACCCCAGCCCCCGGAAGCCCCGAAAGCGCCGGAAGCCCCGGAAGCGCGGCAAGCCCCATAACGTGGCAGATGCCCGGCCCCGCAGCGTCCGGCGCGGATCGGCTCGCCCCCCGTGACCGGTCCTGGGCTTGCAGTGGCCCTGCCGCGGTGGCTCCAGGCCTCACAAGCCGCGATGCAATGGCAGGGGCGGCGTGAGCGACCGAGGGTCGATTGCGACGACAGGTTTCGGTAAACAGGTCGCCATTCGATGCCGAAGGGGTTCGCGATGGCGCAATGACGAAGAGGGGTGAGGCAATCGGCCCTGGCAGGTAGAAGTTGTGGGGGGGAGGCGGGAGCGGGCTGGGGAAAGGGGGCCACCGGTGACAGGCCGGTTTCCTCGATACGGATTTTTGCGTCTTGTTGCCCCGATTACACCGCCGGGCCTGTCCCGGCCAGCGCGCCGGGCTGACCCGGCCACGGGCTCAACCTTATGAGTGAGCAGATTCACCAAGGCATTCTCGAACTGTCCAACAAGGCCGATGGCCGGCTTCGCCGTCTCGATGGGACGCTGCTGAGCACGCCGGAGGACCCGGTCGTGCCCGGCGACCTGATCCAGCGGTTCCAACTTCGACCGGGCCTGGAGTTGAGCGTGCGCCTCGGCAAGCCCGCCGGCAACGGCCAGGGCGGGGCATCATCGCGTAACGGCTACGGCAAGAAGAACCGCAACAAGAAGAAGCAGCGAAAGGGCGTGGACCTTTCGCCCAACGCGCGGCGGGTGACGCAGGTCGAGCGCATCGACGGGCTCACGCCCGAGCAGTACCTCGACCGCCGCCGCTTCGAGG